>JANWUU010000174.1 GCA_025057735.1 Burkholderiaceae bacterium | reverse complement strand
AGCAAAACGAATGCCAGACCGAAGAGGGGCCGCGGGCCGGGCGCCGGCTGTTGCGTCGCACTAAAAACGTGCGGCGGCGCACCACGGCAGCGCCGTGCGCACCGCAATCGTTAGGACAGCAGTTCGTGCGCCTCGATGATGCGGTCTGCGATCTCGGACAGCTTCAGCCCGCGGTTCATCGCCAGGCGGCGCATCTCCGCATAGGCCGCTTCTTCGCTTAAGCCGCGCACGCGCATCAGGATCCCCTTGGCGCGCTCGATGCGCTTGCGCGCGGCCAGCGCCTCGCGCGCCGCCTGCAGTTGCGCGCGCAGCGCGGCCTGCTCCTCGAAGCGTGCCAGCGCCACATCCAGGATGGGGCGCAGCCGCTTCGGGTCGATGCCTGCGACGACGTAGGAGGAAACGCCGGCGCGGATCGCGCGCCGCATGCGCTGTGGATCGGCATCGTCGGTAAACAGCACGATCGCACGCGGGCTGTGCTGCGTCGTAGCGGCGATTTGCTCCAGCGTGTCCCGTTGCGGCGAATCGGACGCGATGATGATCAGGTCGGGGTCGAGCGCCGCGGCGCGCTGCGCCAGCTCCAAGGCGGCGTCGAGCACCGCCAGCACCTCGTAACCGGCGCGCGTCAGTTCCTCGCGCAGCCGCGCGATGTGCGGACCGCCATCGTCGACCAGCAGCAGCCGCAGCGGACGGGGAGAAAGGCTTGCGTCGCGTTCACTCACGGCACAAGCAGCGCCGACGCGATGCCGGCGCCACAGCCGGTATGCTGCAAGCCGCGTGCCATGGCCGCGCTAAAGTGCCAGCATACCGTTCGCCGTGCGAGGCCGCCATGCGCCTGATCACCGATGCCGAAGTCGCCCAACTGGTTTCGATGCGGGATGCGCTGCACGCGATGGCGGCCGCCTTCGAGCAATACGGCAACGGTGCGGGCGCCATCGCCGCACGCACGCGCGCCAGCGCTGAGCACCACGGGGCGGTGAGCACGATTTCGATGCTCGGCGCGACGCTGCCGGCCGCCGGCGTGCTGGGCGCCAAGGTGTACGCGACCGTCGGCGGCCGGTTTAATTTCGCGATCCTGCTCTTCTCGGCCCGCACGGGCGAGGCCCTTGCCGCGATCGAGGCCAACGAGATCACGCGCCTGCGCACCGCGGCCGCCAGCAGCGTGGCGCTGAAACACCTGGCGCGCCGCGACGCCGCGGTGTTGTCGATCTTCGGCAGCGGCGTGCAGGCGCGCGCGCATGCGGAAGCGTTCCTGCTCACGCATCCATTCCGGCAGGTGCTGGTCACCAGCGGCAGCGACGCCGCGGCGCTGGCGCACTGGATCAGCACCGAATTCGGCGTGCCGGCACAGGCAACCGAGCGCGAAACCGCCGTGCGTGCGGCCGATGTGATCGTCACTTGCACGCGCGCCAGTTCGCCGCTGTTCGACGGCGCATGGGTGAAGCCCGGCACCTTCGTCGCCGCCATCGGCGCCAGCAAGCCGAGCGCGCGCGAGTTGGACGACACGCTGCTGGCGCGCGCGGATTTGATCGTGGTCGAGTGGCTGCCGGCGGCGCAGGCCGAGGCCGGTGAATTCGTGCAGGCCGCGCCGGGCACGATCGATCCGCAGCGCGTCGTTGAACTGGGCAAGCTGCTGGTGCACGGCACACCCTACGTGCGGCGGCCGCAGGACATCGTCGTCTACAAATCGGTCGGCGTGGGGTTGGAGGACGTGGCGCTGGCGCATCTGGTGTGGGAGCGCGCGCAATGAAGGTCGCCGTCCTGCTGTGCCTGCTGCTTGCCGCCGCGCCGGCGGCAGCGCAGGAGGCGCCTAACCCGTACGATCAGGCCGCGCTGCGGGTGCGCATCGCGCAGCTCGAATTGGAGCTGTCGCGCGCCCGCGATGCCGGGGTGCGGCTGGAGAACCGCCTGCGCGAACTGCAGGTTGAAATCGACCGGCTGCGGCTTCAGCGCGAGCAACTGGCCGCGGGGGAGGCGCGGCTGCGCAACGAGATCGTGCAGGCCCAGAGGCCGCGGCGGCCGTAGGCGCCGTCGGATGCGCGCGGCGCGGGCGGCAGCCGCCGCTTACGTCCAGCCGCGCAGCATCTCCGGCGGCGCGAAGCGCGGACCGTAGCGCTGCGCCAGTTCCTCCGCGCGGGCGATAAAGCGCGCCACCCCTTCGCTGCGGATGAACTGCAGCGCGCCGCCGGTCCAGGCGGGGAATCCGATGCCAAAAATGGAGCCGATGTTGCCGTCGGCTTCGCTCGTCAGCACCCTCTCCTGTAAGCAGCGCGCCGCTTCCA
>JANWUU010000158.1 GCA_025057735.1 Burkholderiaceae bacterium | reverse complement strand
GGCCCGCCGCCGGCCTGGCGGGACTGCTGGCGAGCCTGCGGCGCAAGTTCGGCCTGCTGCCGGCGCACGAGGAGCTGTCGTGAGCAGCCCCTACCGCATCGTGTTCGCCGGACCGGTGGGCGCCGGCAAGACGACCGCGATCGCCGCGCTGTCGGACATTCCGCCGATCACCACCGAGGTGGCAAGCGCCGAGGCCGAGGCGGTGGGCAAGGCGACCACCACGGTGGCGTTCGACCTGGGCCAGATCGTCCTGCCGGGCGGCGAACCGGTTCAGCTCTACGGCGCGCCTGGGCAGGCGCGCCTCGATTTCATGTGGCCACTGATCTCCGCCCAGGCGCTGGGGGCGGTGATCTTGGCCGACCACCGGCGCCCCGACAGCGTCGCGCTGACCGTGCACTACGTGCGAGCGTTCGCGCCGCGTGTCGCCGCCGGCAACTGCGTGGTCGGCGTCGGCCGCACCGCCCTGCGCCCGGAAGCGGCCATCGATGCGTATGCGGAAGCGTTGGCGGCGGCGGGCTTCACGCTGCCCGTGATGGCGGTCGACGTGCGCCGACGCGCCGACGCCCTGCTGTTGCTGGACGTGCTGCTCGCGCGGCTGGAGGCGGCGTATGGCCTTTGATCCGCAGCCCGCGGGCCTCGGCATGCAGGAGGAACTGGACCGGCTCTTGACGCGGCTGCCTTCGGTGACGCTGGCTGCCGTCGCCTCGGAGGACGGACTGCTGCTCGCCACGCACCAGCAGGCCGCGCCGGCGGCGGCCGACCGCCGCGCCGCCGTGCTCGCCTCGCTGCTGGCGCTGGCGCGCAGTGCCGCCGCCGAGCATGCGCTGGCGGGGCCGCGCTGGCTGGTGCTCGGCTGCCGCACCGGCACGCTGCTGGTGCGGCCGTTCGGCCGCCAGCGCAAGCGCCTGCTGATGGTGGTGATCGCCGACGCCGAACACCTTCCGGCCGCGCTGGCTGGCGCCCGCGAGACGGCGCTGCGCATCGACGCGCGCTTCGGCTGAGCGCGACGTCGCCGCGGCCGGCGGCATGCGGCTTCAGCCGCCTGGCGCTGCTGCGCCACGCAGACGCAGCAGCAGCGCCCGCACCGCCGGTGCGACCCGCGCAGCACGCACGCCCTCGTCCAGGTGGGCGCGCAGCAGACGCGCCAGCGTCTCCGCTTGCGGCGTGATCGGGCCGAAGAAGCACACCTCGGTGCCGGCGGCGATCAGCAGGGTCGGAAAGTTCTCCACCTCGATGCCGTCGAGCAGCGCTTCTTGGTCCTCGATGTCCAGCCAGACGAAGCGGGCGCTCGGCCGCGCCTGCGCCGCCGCCGCGAACGCCGCGCGGTACGCGTCACAGGTCGCGCACCAGGCGGCGCACAGGCAGACGACGGTCGCAGGGGCCTCGGCGGCGACGCCCGTTGCAGCGGCATGCACGGCGCTCATCGGAGCGAAGTATGCTGCCGGTCCGACCGCAGGAGAGCCCCTTGGAGCCGGACCTTCCGAGCACGCAGCGCTTCAGCGACCGCGCCGACGACTACGCCGCCGCCCGCCCCGGCTACCCGGCCGCGCTGGTGCCGCTGCTGCGCGATGCGCTGGCGCTGCCGCCGGGCGCCGTCGTCGCCGATCTGGGCAGCGGCACCGGCTTGTCCTGCCTGCCTTTTTTGCAGGCCGGCTGCACGGTGTTCGGTGTGGAGCCCAACGCCGCGATGCGCGCCGCGGGCGAACGCTTCCTCGCCGGCCATGCTGCGTTCCGCAGCGTGGCCGGCACCGCGGAGGCGACCACGCTGCCGGATGCCAGCGTCGACCTGGTGATCGCGGCGCAGGCGGCGCACTGGTTCGACGCCGCCGCGGCGCACCGCGAGGCCCGCCGCATCCTGCGCAGGCCGCCGCGCGCGGCGCTGATCTGGAACGAACGCATCGCAACCGGCTCGTCGTTTGCGGAGGGCTACGAGCAACTGCTGCTGGAGTTCGGCACCGACTACGAGAAGATCCGCGCGCGCCATGCGCACCCGGCGCTGGTCGCCGATTTCTTCGGCCATGCACCGGTGGGCCGCGCCACCCTGCCCAACCCCACCCGCATCGACTGGCCGACCCTGGTGGCACGGGTGCAGTCGGCCTCCTACATGCCCACGCCGCAGTCGCCCGCCTACGCGCCGATGCTGGCGCGCCTGCGCGCGCTGTTCGAGGCTGAGCAGGACGACGGCCGGGTGCCGATGGATTACGAGACGATCGTCTTTTACGGCACGCTGGCGTAGGGCGCCCCGCTACACTGGCACCCCGCCGCACGGAGAACGCGATGCCCGCCCCGATCGAGTTTTACTTCGATTTCGCCTCGCCGTATTCGTACCTGGCGCTGTCCGGCATCGAGGCGCTGGCGAACCGCTGCGGCCGCCGCATCGAGTACCGGCCGATGCTGCTGGGGGCCGCCTTCAAGGTGTCCGGCCAGGGCGTGCTGACCGACATTCCGCTCAAGGGCGAGTATTCGAAACGCGATTTCGCCCGCTCGGCCCGTTTCCTGGGCGTGCCGTTCCGGCTGCCGAGCGTGTTTCCGCTGAACACCGTGAACACCGCGCGCGCCCTGCTGTGGCTGCAAGAGCAGGGCGCAGCGCAGGCGGTGCCGTTCGTGCACCGCGCCTTTCGCGCTTATTTCGTGGAAGACCGCAACATCAACGAGCCGGCGGTGCTGGGCGAACTGGCCGACGCGCTGGGCATCGACCGCACCGCGCTGCTGGCGGCCATTCAGGACGCGGCGCTCAAGGAACGGCTGAAGGCGCACGTGGAGGCGGCGATTGGGCGCGGCGTGTTCGGCGCGCCGTTTTTCTTCGTCGACGGCGAGCCGTTCTGGGGCCACGACCGCCTGCCGCACATCGAGCGCTGGCTGGCCACCGGCCCCTTCTGAGGTGGAGCGAGCGCGCCGATGCCCGTGCTGGAGACCCGCGTCGATCCGCGCAGCGACGAGTTCCGCGCCCACCGCGAGCAGATGGGCGCGCTGGTGGCGGACCTGAAGGCCAGGGTCGCGCAGGTGGCCGCCGGCGGCGGCGAGGAGGCGCGCGCGCGGCACGTGGCGCGCGGCAAGCTGCTGCCGCGCGAGCGGGTGCAGCTATTGCTCGATCCCGGCACGCCGTTCCTGGAGCTGTCGCAACTGGCCGCCTGGGGCATGTACGACGACGAGGCGCCGTGTGCCGGCATCATCACCGGCGTGGGCCGCGTCAGCGGCCGCGAATGCGTGATCGTGTGCAACGACGCCACCGTCAAGGGCGGCACCTACTTCCCGATCACGGTAAAAAAGCATCTGCGCGCGCAGGAGATCGCGCGCGACAACCGTCTGCCGTGCATCTATCTCGTCGACTCCGGCGGCGCCAACCTGCCGAACCAGGACGAGGTCTTCCCCGACCGCGACCACTTCGGCCGCATCTTCTACAACCAGGCCACGCTGTCGGCCGCCGGCATTCCGCAGATCGCCGTCGTGATGGGCTCCTGCACGGCCGGCGGCGCCTACGTGCCGGCGATGAGCGACGAATCGATCATCGTGAAAAACCAGGGCACGATCTTCCTCGGCGGGCCGCCGCTGGTGAAGGCCGCCACCGGCGAGGTGGTCAGCGCCGAGGAGCTGGGCGGCGGCGACGTGCACACGCGACTGTCGGGGGTGGCCGACCATCTGGCGGCGAACGACGCCCACGCGCTGGCGCTGGCGCGCCGCATTCTGGCCACCACCAATTACGTGAAACCGCAGCCGCTGGCGCTACGCACCCCGCGTCCGCCGCGCTACGACCCGGCCGAGTTGTACGGCATCGTGCCGACCGACCTGCGCAAGCCGTACGACGTGCGCGAGGTGATCGCGCGCCTCGTCGACGGCAGCGAGTTCGACGAGTGGAAGTCGCGTTACGGCACCACGCTCGTCACCGGCTTCGCGTGGATTCACGGCATGCCGGTCGGCATCGTCGCCAACAACGGCATCCTGTTCTCCGAAAGCGCACAGAAGGGCGCGCATTTCGTCGAGCTGTGCTGCCAGCGTCGCCTGCCCCTTGTTTTCCTGCAGAACATCAGCGGCTTCATGGTCGGGCGCAAATACGAAAACGAGGGCATCGCGCGCCACGGGGCCAAGCTGGTGACGGCCGTGGCCTGCGCGCAGGTGCCGAAGTTCACCGTGATCATCGGCGGCAGCTTCGGCGCCGGCAACTACGGCATGTGCGGGCGCGCCTATGGGCCGCGCTTCTTGTGGATGTGGCCAAACGCGCGCATCAGCGTGATGGGCGGCGAGCAGGCCGCCAGCGTGCTGGCGCAGGTGCGGCGCGACGGCATCGAGGCGCGCGGCGGCACCTGGAGCCGCGAGGAGGAGGCCGCCTTCAAGGCGCCGATCCTGGAGCAGTACGAGCGGCAGGGGCACCCGTATTACGCCACCGCCCGCCTGTGGGACGACGGCGTGATCGATCCGCTTGACACGCGCATGTGTTTGGCCCTCGGTCTGTCGGCGGCGCTCAACGCGCCGATCCCGGAGACGCGGTTCGGCGTGTTCCGCATGTAGCGCGGCCGCGCTCGGCCGCCTGCGGCTTAACATCGCGCCCTTGCCCACGCCTTTTTGCCGGAGCGCCGATGGCCGAACCGCTGGTGCAGGTCGAGGATCTGAACGCGCTGCTCGCCGAAGCCCCGTTTGCGCGCGCCTTCGGCTACCGCGCCCTGTCCTGCGCGCATGGCAGCGTCGAGCTGCTGGTGCCGTACGCGGAGTCGATCGAACGCCCGGACGGCATCATCGGCGCCACCGCCATCATGGGCGCGGCCGACGTGGCCATGTGGCTGGCGGTGATGACGCTGCGCGGGCTGGAGGAGACCTGGGTCACCTCCGACATGCAGACCGCTTTCCTGCGCAGCGGCCGCGAGGAATCCATCATCTGCCGGGCGAACGTGCTGCGGCTGGGCCGCCGCACCGCCTTCGGCTGTGTCGAATGCCGCGGCCAGAACACCGGCGATTTTCTTTCGCACCATTCGGTGCGCTACGCGCGCGTCACCGGCGAGGAGCGGTCTTGAGCCGGCGCGTGCACCTGGCTGCGGCGGCCGCGCTGATCGCCGCGCGCGCCGCCCTCGCCCAGCAGGCCGTGACGATCGACGGGGTGCCGCCGCTGCCGGCAATCTGGCAGCCCGCCGGCGACGCACGGGCGCCCGCGCTCGTGCTGCTGCACGGCTGCGCCGGCTTGATGACACAGGATGGGACGCTGCGTCCGTTCTTCGCCGATTACGCGCGCCGCTTTCGTGCGGCCGGCTGGCACGTGCTGCTGCCCGATTCGTTCGCCGCCCGCAGCCGGCGCGAGGTCTGCACCGAGGCCGAGCGCAGCGTGACGGTGGCGATGCGCCGCGAGGACGTGCGGCGCGCGCTCGCGTGGCTGGCGGCGCGTCCCGACGTCGACCCCGCGCGCATCGCGCTCGTCGGCTGGTCGCACGGTGCCAGCACGGTCCTGGCGGCGCTCGCCGCGCAGCCGGCGCCGCCACCGGCCGCCGCGGTCGCGTTCTATCCTGGCTGCCCCGGGCGGCGCGCCGCGCCGGCGCTGGGCGTTCCGCTGCTGATGCTGCTGGCGGAGCAGGACGACTGGACGCCCCCGGCGCCCTGCCTGGCGCTCGCCGAAGATTGGCGTGCGCAGGGTGCGGCCGTCGAGGTGCGCGTGTACCCCGACAGCGTGCACGGCTTCGATGCCGCCGCGCCGGTGCGGCAGCGCGTCGACGTGCCGCGCCGGGGTGGCGGCGTGCGGGTGGGCGGCAATCCGGCGGCGCGACAGGCGGCGCTCGCCGCGCTGGACGAGTTCCTGCAACGCTGGCTACGCTGAGGGTCGCTGCCGAGGAGCTTCGATGACGACACAGACGCTGGAGATCTCGATCGCGCACCACGTTGCGGTGATCTGGCTGGCGCGCGAGAAGGTGCGCAACGCATTCAACGACACCATGGTCGAGGAACTGGCGCAGGCATTCGCACGCTTGGGCGCCGATGCCGACGTGCGCGCGATCGTGCTCGCCGCGCGGGGACCGGCCTTCTGCGCCGGCGCGGACCTCGAGTGGATGCGCAAGGCCGCGCAGTACACGGCCGAGGAGAATCGGGCCGACGCACGCCGCATGGCGG
>JANWUU010000082.1 GCA_025057735.1 Burkholderiaceae bacterium | reverse complement strand
GTCATCGGGCGCGACCATCTGGATGCCGGCTCGGTCGCCTCGCCGAACCGCGAGACGGAGGCGATGAAGGATGGCTCGGACGCGGTGTCCGACTGGCCGCTGCTGAACGCGCTGCTTAACACCGCCAGCGGCGCGACCTGGGTGAGCTTCCATCACGGCGGCGGTGTCGGCATGGGTTACTCGCAGCACGCCGGCGTGGTGATCGTCTGCGACGGCACCGAGGCGGCCGCCCGCCGCATCGAGCGCGTGCTGTGGAACGATCCGGCCTCCGGCGTGATGCGGCATGCCGATGCCGGCTACGAAGAGGCGATCGCCTGCGCGCGCGAACACGGCCTGAAGCTGCCGATGCTCGCACGCTGACCGGATTTTCCCCGTGCAGCGCGCGCACGCCCGGAACGCCTCGCTCGTCCGCCGGGCGCGGGAGCGCCTGCGCCTGCTCCGACCGCCGACGGCTGCCGCACCCGCATGAAGCTCGTCCCTGGCGCGCTGCACCTCGAAGACCTGGCGGCCATCCACGCCGGCGGCATCCGCCTCGAGCTGGACGACGCCGCCCGGCCCGCGATCGCCGCCAGCGCCGCGGTCCTGCAGCGCGCCGCCGCGCTCGACGCGCCGGTCTACGGCGTGAACACCGGCTTCGGCAGGCTCGCCTCCACGCGCATCGGCGCGGGCGATCTGGCCGCGCTGCAACTGAACCTGATCCGCTCGCACGCGGCAGGCGTGGGCGCCCCGCTCGATCCGGCGGTCGTGCGGCTGGTACTGGCGCTGAAGGCGGCCAGCCTCGCACGCGGTCATTCGGGCGTGCGTCCGGTGGTGATCGACACGCTGCTCGCCGTCCTCAACGCGGGCCTGGTGCCCTACGTGCCGAGTCAGGGGTCGGTGGGCGCCTCCGGCGATCTGGCGCCGCTCGCCCACCTGACGCTCGCGCTGCTGGGCGAAGGCGAGATGCTGGCCGGCGGCGAGCGCGTGCCCGCCGCGCCGCTGCTGCGGCAGGCCGGCATCGAGCCGCTGACGCTGGCGGCCAAGGAGGGGCTGGCGCTGATCAACGGCACCCAGGTCTCCACCGCCCTGGCGCTGCACGCGCTACTGACGTTCGAGCCGGTGCTGGAAGCGGCACTGGTCATCGGGGCGCTCACCGTCGATGCCGCGCGCGGCAGCGACGATCCGTTCGACCCGCGCATCCACGCCCTGCGCGGTCACCCCGGGCAGGCCGACGTCGCCCGCTATTACCGCGCGCTGCTGGCGGGCAGCGAGATCCGCGCCTCGCACCGGCACGGCGACGACCGCGTGCAGGATCCCTATTCGCTGCGCTGCCAGCCGCAGGTGGTCGGCGCCTGCCTGGACCAGTTGCGCCATGCCGCGCGGGTGCTGCTGCGCGAAGCGAACGCGGTGACCGACAACCCGCTGGTGTTCGCCGACGACGGCGCGCTGCTGTCCGGCGGCAATTTCCACGCCGAACCGGTGGCGCTCGCCGCCGACGGCATGGCGGTGGCGATCGCCGAGGTGGGCGCGATCGCCGAGCGCCGCATCGCGATGCTGATCGACGCCGGCGTGTCGCGCCTGCCGCCCTTCCTGACCGCCGCGCCGGGGCTGAACTCCGGCTTCATGATCGCGCACGTCACCGCCGCCGCGCTGGCGAGCGAGAACAAGTCGCTCGCGCACCCGGCGAGCGTCGATTCCCTGCCCACCTCCGCCAACCAGGAGGACCACGTCAGCATGGCCACCTTCGCGGCGCGCCGGCTGCAGCCGATGATCGCCAACACCGCGCACATCCTCGGCATCGAGCTGCTGGCCGCGGCGCAGGGCATCGATTTCCTGCGCCCGTTGCGCAGCTCCGCGCCGCTGGAGGCGGCGCATGCCATGCTGCGCGCGCACTGTCCGGCCGTCGCGCAGGACCGGTGCCTCGCGCCAGACATCGAGCGCGCCACGCGCCTGGTCACCGGCGGCGCGCTGTCGCAGATCTTCCGCACGCTGCCGGATCTGCCGGCGCTGTGGATCCCGGCCTGACATTCACCGACGAGGGCGACCGACGATGAGCAGTACCCCGATCGAAGCGCCGGCGGCCACCGCGCGCCCCGCGGCGCGCCGCGAGCCGCTGCTGCGGCCGCTCGTACCCGTGGCGCCGGCCACGCGCGTGGCCCTCGGCGTGGCCTTCTTCGCGCTGTTCGTCGGCGTCTGGGCCGCCGTGACCTTCAGCGGCTGGGTGCCGAAGACCTTCCTCGCCGATCCGCTGTCGATGCTCGCCAGCGGCTGGCGGCTGCTGGTGGAGTTCAACTTCGCGCACGACATCGGCATGACCGTGTGGCGCGTGGTCGGCGGCTTCGCCATCGCCGCCGCCATCGCGCTGCCGCTGGGTGTGGCGATGGGCGCGTACAAGCCGGTCGAGGCGTTCTTCGAGCCGTTCGTGTCCTTCGCCCGTTACCTGCCGGCGAGCGCCTTCATCCCGCTGCTGATCCTGTGGGCCGGCATCGGCGAGGCGCAAAAGCTGGCGGTGATCTTCATCGGCAGCTTTTTCCAGCTCGTGCTGATGATCGCGGTCACGGTCGGCAACACGCGGCGCGACCTGGTGGAGGCGGCCTACACGCTGGGCGCGAGCGACCGCGCGCTGGTGCTGCGCGTGCTGATCCCGAACGCCGCGCCCGAGATCGCCGAAATTCTGCGCACCGTGCTCGGCTGGGCCTGGACTTACGTGATCGTCGCCGAGCTGATCGGCGCCTCCTCCGGTATCGGCCACATGATCACCGACAGCCAGGCGCTGCTCGCCACCGACCAGATCATCTTCGGGATCATCGTGATCGGGGTGATCGGGCTGGTCAGCGACTTCGCGTTCAAGTGGGTCAACCGCCGCCTGTTCCCGTGGGCGGAACTAGGACGCTGACGATGTCGATCCTGTCCATCCGCGGCGTGTCGCGCCGCTTCGCCTCCCGCCACGGCGAGACGGTCGCGCTGCTCGCCACCGACCTGGAGGTGGCGGAAAACGACTTCATCACGATCCTCGGCCCCTCCGGCTGCGGCAAGAGCACGCTGCTGCGCATCGTCGCCGGGCTGGACCGCCCGAGCAGCGGCCAGGTGCTGCTCGACGGCCGCGCGATCACCGGCCCCGGCGCCGACCGCGGCATGGTGTTCCAGAGCTACACGCTGTTTCCGTGGCTCACCGTGCTGGAGAACGTCTGCTTCGGGCTGCGCGAGCGCGGGCTGCCGCGCCGCCAGAGAATCGAGATCGCGCGCGGCTTTCTCGCCAAGGTCGGTCTGACCGGCTTTGAGCAGCACTACCCGAAGCAGCTCTCCGGCGGCATGCAGCAGCGCACGGCGCTGGCGCGCGCGCTCGCCAACGATCCGCGCATCCTGCTGATGGACGAACCGTTCGGCGCGCTCGATCACCAGACGCGCGAGCTGATGCAGGAGCTGCTGCTCGGCATCTGGGAGGCGGAGAAAAAGACCGTGCTGTTCGTCACGCACGACATCGACGAGGCGGTCTTCATGGGCAGCCGCGTGGTGGTGATGAGCGCCCGGCCCGGCCGCGTCAAGGTCGACCGGCGCATCGAGCTGCCGCACCCGCGCCATTATTCGATGAAGACCTCGCCCGCCTTCGCCGCGCTGAAGGCGGAGCTGACCGAGCAGGTGCGCGCCGAGGTGCGGGCCAGCCTGGAGGCCGGCGCAGTCGCCGCCTGACGCCCCCGCCGTGGGGTTCGGGCGTCTCGCCCCCGTCCTATCGCGCCTCCGGGTAGACCCGATCCCACCAAAACGAGGATTTGTCCGACAAACGGTTGCTCACCGCCCCTAGGTCGGTTCTACAATGCACATATCGCCAAAATGTGGGATGAGCCACGCGAGCAAGATGGAGGGTCCATGAGTGCTGACCGCAAGCGCCGGAAGCTGCTGCAGGGGTCGCTGGCAGCGCCTGCCGTGCTGACCGTGTCCTCGGCATCCGCGACGTCGATGACGAGCTTCGGCCGCTGCCTGCGCAACCTCGACCGCCATCAGCCGGCGCAGTTCTTCACCACGACGGCCGACGGCTGGTTCCGCAAGCAGGTGCCCGTCGTGCAGCTCGCCTATCAAGGCCACGTGAAAGGCAACTTCTATCTGGATCCGCTCAAGAACGTCTATGTGAGCGTGGCGCCGCCGCACGCGGAGCTTTCCTTCGGGCCGATCCTGCCGCCGGGATGGCAGGTTTCGGGCCAGACGAACCGCTGGGCGTTGGTGTGGTTCGACAAATCCACCGGCACGCAGTACTCGAAGATCACGCTGCAGAAGCCGCGCGGTTCGGTCGCCACCACGATGAGCTGCTACGGCTCGTTCCGCCGCCTCGCCTGAATCCTTGCGGGAAGCAGCGCCGAACGGCAGCCGGCGTCGCTACGCCGCGGCGCCGGGATTAAAGGTGCACGACTTCGACGACGAAGTCGTCGTTTTCGAACCGCTGAGCTGGGATGCGCATGTGCTGAACGCCGCCGCCGCGGCGGTACTCGAATTCCTGCAGCAGGCCCCCCGGACGGAGCTGGAAGTCGCCGCGCTGCTGTCCGACCTGCTGTGCGAGGAAGAGCGCGCCGCCGCCGCGGAGTACGCGCGGCAGTTGTTGAGCGATCTGTCCCAACTGTCGCTCGTGCGCGCGCTGGACGGAGACGGGCTTGCCCCTGGCTGACCTGGACCTCGCGCCCCTGCGCGAACGGCTTTTCAACGACGGTTTGACGCTCGACTGCGGCGCCGCGCGCATCCGTATCCGCAGCGATCTGCCGGAGCTTGCGCCGCTGCTGCGCATCCTCTACCGCGGCTATGCGCCGCTGCCGGCGGCGGCCGGTTGCGACGTGTCGGTGCGGCTGAGGCGCGGCCGCGGGCTGCGGCGCTGGCTGCGGCCCCAGGTGGAACTGGTGATCGACGGCGCGCGCGAGCTGGAGCCGTTTCCGCGCGACACGCCCTTGCCGCTGCTCGAATGGGGGCTCAATTACGCGCTGGCCAGCCGCCTGACCTGCCATCTGCTGCTGCATGCCGGCGCGGTGGAGCGCGGCGGGCGCGCCGTGCTGCTGCCGGCCATGCCCGGAGCCGGCAAGAGCACGCTGACGGCCGCGCTGGCGCTGCGCGGCTGGCGGCTGCTGTCCGACGAGTTCGGTGTCGTGCGGCTCACCGACGCGCAATTGCTTCCCCTGCTGCGCCCGGTGGCGCTGAAGAACGAATCGATCGATGTCATCGCGCGCTTCGCACCAGAGGCGGTGATCGGCCCGCGCTTCCCGAAGACGCACAAGGGCACGGTGGCGCACCTGGCACCGCGCCCCGAGGACGTGGCCGCCTGTCATCGACCCGCCCAGACGACGCTTGTGATCTTCCCGCGCTTCGAAGCCGGCCGCGGCGTCGCGCTGGAGCCGTTGCCCCGCGCGCGCGCCTTCGCGCGCCTGGCCGTCAATTCATTCAATTACGAATTCCTCGGTCCGGATGCCTTCGATGCGCTGGGACGGCTGCTCGCCGGCGCGTCGTGCTACCAGCTCGTCTACGGCGACCTGGAGGCTGCGGTC
>JANWUU010000037.1 GCA_025057735.1 Burkholderiaceae bacterium | reverse complement strand
CGCGAACGTTCTCCGCTGCTGCCGGAGGTGCCGGCCGTATCCGAGACCGTGCCCGGCTTCGAGTCGGTGACCTGGTTCGGCATCCTCGGCCCGCGCGGGTTGCCTGCCGATGTCGTCGCGCGCCTCAACAGCGACATCAACGCCGTGCTGAAAACGCCCGAGTTCGTCGACCGTGCGCGTGCGCTCGGCTTCGAGCCGGCCGGCGGCAGCCCGCAGGAATTCGCCGCCCTGCTGGTGCGCGACACCGACAAATGGGCCAAACTCATCCGCGAACGCCGGATCACGGCCGAGTGACGCTCCGGCAGCGGAAACCGCGCGCTGCGCCGGCGCCGGGCCACCTCGGCGCCTCTGCGCCACGATGACCACCTTTGATTGGCGCAATCCGTACCGGACGATCCGCACGCCGGTGTTCGCGCGCGACGTGGTCGCGACCAGCCAGCCGCTGGCGGCCCAGGCGGGTTTGCGCATGCTGCAGTCAGGCGGCAACGCGGTCGATGCGGCGATCGCCGCCGCCGCCGTGATCGCGCTCACCGAGCCGTGCAGCAACGGCCTCGGGTCGGATGCGTTCGCGATCGTCTGGGATCCGGCGAGCGCCCGGCTGCATGGCTTAAATGCCAGCGGCATCGCGCCGGCGGCGTGGACGCTCGATTACTTTCACCGCCGCTATGGCGACGATCCGCGCGCACGCCCGCAGCGCGGCTGGGACACCGTGACGGTGCCCGGTGCGGTGGCCGGCTGGTCCTTGCTGCACGCGCGCTTCGGTCGCCTGCCCTTTGCGGATGTGCTGGCGCCAGCGCTCGAGTATGCCGAGCACGGCTTCGCGGTCAGCGCCATCGTGGCGGAAAAATGGCAACTGGCGGCGCCGCCGCTGCGCGACCAGCCGGGCTTCGCCGAGCATTTCTTGCCGCGCGGCCGCGCCCCCGCGGTGGGCGAGCGCTTCATGCTGCCGCGGGCGGCGCACACCGTGCGCCGCAACGCCGCCAGCGGCGGCGAAGATTTCTATCGCGGCGAGATCGCGCAGGCGATCTGCCGCCACGCGCGCGCCAGCGGCGGCGCGCATACGGAAGCCGATTTCGCCGCCGCCTTCGACTTCATCCACGCGCACGGTTGGGTGGAGACGATCGCCACCGAGTTTGCCGGTTACACGGTGCACGAGATACCGCCCAATGGACAGGGCATTGCCGCGCTCGCCGCCCTTGGCATCCTGCGGCACACGCCGCTTGCGGAGATCGTGGCTGCGCAGGGTGTCGACTGCGCGGACGCGCAGCACCTGATGATCGAGGCGATGAAACTCGCCTTCGCCGATGCCTACGCGTATGTGGCCGATCCGCGCGCGATGGCACTGACGCCGGCGCAACTGCTGGACGATGCCTACCTGGCGAGCCGCGCGCGGCTGATCGACCCGCAGCGGGCCCAGCCGTTTGCGGCCGGCCGGCCGCCGGCGGGCGGCACGATCTATCTGGCGGCGGCGGACCGGCGCGGGATGATGGTCTCGTTTATTCAGTCGAACTACATGGGCTTCGGTTCCGGGGTGGTTGTACCCGGCTATGGCATCTCGCTGCACAACCGCGGGCTGGGTTTCGTGCTGCAGGCCAATCACCCCAACTGCGTGCGGCCGCATCACCGACCCTTCCACACGATCATCCCCGGCTTCCTGATGCGCGACGGCCAGCCGCAGATGGCCTTTGGCGTGATGGGCGGCAACCTACAGCCACAGGGTCACCTGCAGACGTTGGTGCGCATGCTGCTCGCGCACCAGAGCCCGCAGGCGGCCTGCGACGCGCCGCGCTGGAAATGGAACCAGGAGCTTGACGTCGATCTGGAGCCAACCTGGCCGGCAGCGCTGCGCACCGCCCTGCAGGCGCGCGGCCAC
>JANWUU010000351.1 GCA_025057735.1 Burkholderiaceae bacterium | reverse complement strand
GGACTGACCGCCAGCCCCGACGACTGCTGGCTGGCGCTGCGCGGGCTGCGCACGCTGGCGGCCCGGCTGCAGATGCACCGCGCCAATGCCGAGCGGCTGATCGCCTGGCTGCGGGCGCAGCCCGAGGTGGAGCGCGTGCTGTACCCCGCGCTGCCCGAAGACGCCGGCCACGCGTTGTGGCAGCGGGACATGCAGGGGGCGAGCGGCCTGTTCGGCGTGGCGCTCGCGCCGACCGTGCGCGAGGAGCAACTGGCCGCGCTGATCAACGGCCTGCAGCTGTTCGGGCTCGGTGCCTCCTGGGGCGGCTACGAAAGTCTGATCATTCCGGCGCGGCCCGAGCGCACGGTGGTGCCGCTGCCCTCGCGCGGACCGCTGTTCCGCATCCATGCCGGGTTGGAGGACGCCGATGACCTCATCGCGGATCTGCAGGCCGGTTTCGAACGGCTGCGCGCGGCGTGATGCGGACGGCGCGTGCGCGCGCGGCGGTCTGCCAGAGCTTTCCCGCGGCGGCAGTCAACGCGCCTGCCACGCTCTGACGCTTTAACCGCCGCTTGCGGCCTACGAGGGGGCGGTCGCGTCGGGCGTCTTGCGCGGTTTGTGCGGCCGGCGGGCCAGCAGGCGATCGAACAGCGGGTTCGGTAGCGCGCGCAGCACTTTGGCGACCACCGCCATTTGCCAGGGAATCACGGTATAGCTGCGGCGGGCGTCGATGGCGCGCAACGCCGCGCGCGCGAACGCATCCGCCTCCATCAAGAACGGCATGCGGTACGGATTGCGCGCCGTCATCGGCGTGCGCACGAAGCCAGGCGCGATGGTGAGCACCCGCACGCCCGTGCCGGCCAGCTCCACGCGCAGGCTCTCCAGATAGGCGATCGCTGCGGCCTTCGAGGCGCAGTAGGCGCCAGAGCCAGGCAGGCCGCGGATGCCGGCCACGCTGGCGATGCCGACCAGCGTTCCCTGCCGGCGCGCGCGCATCGAAGCGAGGAACGGATGGAAGGTGTGCGCCAGCCCCAGCACGTTGATCGACAGCGTCTCGGCAAACACCGCCAGATCCTCATAGCGCTCGGTGCGCACGCCGTAGGAGACCCCGGCATTGGCGATCACCAGGTCGGCCGCGCCGGCGTCCGCCTCGAAGGCGCGCGCCGCCGCCACCATCGCGTCCGGATCGGCGACGTCGGCCGCGTAGACGTAGCAGCGCCCCGGCAGGGCGGCGGCGAGCGACTGCAGCGGCTCGCGCCGCCTTCCGACCAGCCCCAGCGTGGCGCCACGCGCGGCATACGCGCGCGCCAGCGCGGCGCCGATGCCGCTGCTCGCACCGGTGAGGAAGACGTTCATCGTGCCGACGGCCGCGGCTGCGGACCTACTTCCTGCGCTCGCTGCGCGCGCGCTGGATCAGGAAATCCAGGACGGCGAGTGCGCCGGTGCGGCTGCCGACCATCGAGGGCGCGGTGACGAACTTGCCGTCGACGGCCACGGCGGGCGTGCCGTCGATCCGGTAGGCGCGCCAGGTCTGCATCGCCTTGTTGGCGCGCGTGTTGACCGCGAACGAGTTGAATGCCTCCTGCCACTGCTTGCGGTCGATGCCGCTGGCGGCCATGAAGTCGGCGATCTCGTTGACGTCCAGCAGCCGCTTCTTCTGCACGTGGATGGCGGCGAACACCTTGTCGTGCAGGTCGTTCAATCGGTTGAGCGCCTCCAGCGCGTAGTACAGCTTGGTGTGGTT
>JANWUU010000347.1 GCA_025057735.1 Burkholderiaceae bacterium | reverse complement strand
GGCTTCATCACCGCCAGCCGGCGCGCATCGATGAGGTGCCGCGTGGCGGGCAGCAGCGGCACGTGCAGCGTGACGAATTCCGCATGCTTCAGCAGGTCCTCGATCGAGTGCGCCTTGCGCACGCCCGAGTGCAGCCGCCAGGCCGCGTCGACTGTGATCTCCGGGTCGAAGCCGATCACCTTCATGCCGAGCTTGATGGCGGTTTCCGCCACCAGCGAGCCGATCGCGCCCAGGCCGATGACGCCCAGCGTGCGGTTCGGCAGCTCGATGCCGGCGAACTGCCGCTTGCCGTCTTCCACGCGCGCCTCGAAATCGGCGGCCTGCGGCGGCAGCTCGGCGACGAAGCGCAGCGCCGGTACCAGGTTGCGGGCGCCGATCAGCAGCGCCGCCAGCACGAGCTCCTTGACCGCATTGGCGTTGGCGCCCGGCGCGTTGAACACCGGCACGCCGCGGCGCGACAGTTCCGCCACCGGGATGTTGTTGGTGCCGGCACCGGCGCGGCCGACGGCCTTCACGCTGGACGGAATCGGCATCGCGTGCAGGTCGGCCGAGCGCACCAGGATCGCGTCCGGATGCTCGGCGTACTTCGACACCGTGTAACGGTCGTGCGGGAAGCGCGCCAGCCCGTGGCTGGAGATGTTGTTCAGCACCAGGATCTGATACTTCACCATGGCCGGCCTCGGGTCCCCGTCGCGCCGCACGCCTCAGCCGAAGCGGCGCTCGAACTCGCGCATGTAGTCCACCAGCGCCTGCACGCCCTCGATCGGCATCGCGTTATACAGCGAGGCGCGCATGCCGCCGACCGAGCGGTGCCCCTTCAGTTGCAGGAGGCCGCGCGCCTCTGCGCCCTTGATGAACTCGGCATCGAGCCTTTCGTCGCGCGTGCGAAAGGGCACATTCATGCGCGAGCGGTCCTCGCGCTGCACCGGATTGACGTAAAACGCGGTCGAATCCAGGTAGTCGTACAGCAGCTTCGCCTTGGCGATGTTGCGCTTCTCGATCTCCGCCAGTCCGCCCTGCGCCAGCAGCCATTCGAATACCAGGCCGGCGATATAGATCGCATAGGTGGGGGGCGTGTTCAGCATCGAATCCGCCTCGGCCTGCTCTTTCCAGTGGAAGGCCGACGGCGTGATCGGCAAGGCGCGGTCGAGCAGATCCTTGCGCACGATGACGAGGGTCAGCCCGGCGCAGCCGGCGTTCTTCTGCGCGCCGGCATAGATCACGCCGTAGCGGGACACGTCCACCGGCCGCGACAGGATGTGCGAGGACATGTCGGCCACCAGGGGCACGTTGCCGACGTCCGGCGTGAAGTGGTACTCCACGCCGCCGATCGTCTCGTTGCTGCAGATGTGCACGTAGGCGGCATCCGGCGACAGCTTCCAGGTCTCGCGCGCCGGAACGTAGGTGAAGTTGCGGTCCTCGCTGCTGGCGGCGACGTTCACGCGGGCGTACTTTTTGGCTTCCTTGATCGACTTCTTCGACCATTCGCCGGTGTTGACGAAGTCGATCACCTGCTTGTCGCCGAGCAGGTTCATCGGGACGAACGCGTTTTCCCCGATCGCGCCGCCCTGCAGGAACAGCACCTCGTAATCGTCGCCGATGGCCAGCAGCCGGCGCAGGTCGGCCTCGGC
>JANWUU010000316.1 GCA_025057735.1 Burkholderiaceae bacterium | reverse complement strand
CTACCAGCCGCAGATCGATCTGGCGAGCGGGCGCGTGCGCGGCGTGGAGGCGCTGGTGCGCTGGCGCCATCCGACCCGCGGGCTGCTGATGCCGGGCGAGTTCCTGCCGTATGCCGAGCAGACCGGGTTCATCCGCGTCATTACGCGCTGGATGCTGGCGATCACGCTGCGCCAGTGCGGCCGCTGGGCCGCCGCTGGCCTGCCGCTGCAGGTGGCGTTGAACATCTCGGCGCGCGACCTGATGAACCGCGATTTTCCGCACATCGTCGGCGACCTGCTGCGGCAGCACGCGGTGCCGCCGCACCTCGTTTGCCTGGAGATCACCGAGTCCAGTTTCATCGAGGACCCGAAGCATGCGCTCGCCACGCTGAAGCGGCTGCACGATCTGGGCGTGCGGCTGGCGATCGACGATTTCGGCACCGGTTTCTCCTCGCTCGCCTATCTGCGCAAGATGCCGGTCACCGAACTGAAGATCGAGCGCAGCTTCGTGCGCGGCATGGCCGAGGACAAGGACGACCGCGCCATCGTACGCTCGACCATCGACCTGGCGCACAACCTGAACCTGCGCGTGGTCGCCGAGGGCGTGGAGACCGAGGCCTGCCTGGCGCAGCTGCGCGGGCTGGGCTGCGACATGGCGCAGGGCTACCTGATCAGTCAGCCGCTGCGGCGGCGCACCCTGGAGGAGTGGCTGCGCGAGTCGCCCTGGGGATTCGGCACGGCCGCGCCGCCCCTGGAAGCCGATACCTCACCGCCGGCGGCGCCTTTGCCGGTTTGAGGCGGGCACCGCACCCGCTCCGGCTACGCCGTCTCGCCCAGGCGCAGCCGGCGTTGCAGCCGTCCGGCCCGCTCGTGCCAGACGGCGATCTGCACCGCCGTGCCGGCGGGGGCCTGCGCGATCCAGTCCGCGTGGGCGATGTCCTGGGTCGGCTTTATCTGCGGCCAGAAACTGGCGCCGGTGTGCAGATGAGCCTCGCCTTCCGGTTCGCCGAGCGACTCGCGCGCGCGGCCGGCCAGCAGTCGTGCGGTCGGCGGCAGCGCGATTTCCGCCTGCACGCCGCGCGCCTGCTTGCGCTGCAGCGCCATCTTGGTGACGTAGGTCGGCAGCCAGCCGGTGTTCTGCACGATGGCGCGCAGGCGCCAGGTCTCGGGCTCGGCGGACTCCACCCGCACCTTGCGCCTCTGCGATTGCGGGGCGGTGAGCGACTGCCACAGCAGCCGGCGCGGGAAGCGTTCGACCTCGGCACGCAGGCGGTGCGGCGGATCGGAGAAGGCGATGAATCGGTTCCGGCCGCCTAGCTCCACGCGCCCGCGCGGCGGGTGCTGAAACGGCCTCCATGCCACCTGGCCGTCGCCGCCGACCTCGCGGTCGGCCCAGCGCAACAGCTTCAGGTCGTCCTCCGGCGGGTGATCGCGATACCAGTCGATCCAGCGCCCCTCCTCGATGCCGGCCTCCTTCCTTGAGTCCCGGATCTCCACCGTCCATACGAACCGGCCGAGGCGCTCGTAGAGCCAGTCGACGGTTGCCGCCGAGGTACTGCTTCGGGTAGTAAACGAAATCGTGGAACACCGACACCGCCGGATAGCCGGTCAAGGCTTCCCCGTTGTGTCCGATCGTCTGGTAGGTCCACAGATCCTCGCGCGGCATCCGGTCATCGGGCCGGTCGCCGAAGGGGCGCAGCAGCGCGCCGGAGTCGGTGTGGAAGCTGACCCCGCCGCAGACGTTCGGGTGGCCGACGAAGTAGTCGATCACCGCCCGCACCTCCGGCGCCCCGAGGTCGGATTGGGGCCGGCGCCGGCCTGTTCGTGTTCCGGCCGCCAGCCGGCGGGGAAGTTGCGGTTCAGGTCCAGTCCCGCGGCGTTGCCGAAAGCGCCGACCAGTTCGATGCGATCGTCTCGCCGTCGTCGTCGATCAGGCGGCCTTCCGGCATGACCCGGTAGTACTCCCCGCCCCAGGCGGATCGGTCGGCTCCCGGCGGATCAGCAGGCGCGGCTCCTGCGGGTGCTTCTTCCACGGTCCGTTCGGAATCGGCACGCGCATCTGCAGGATGCGGCCATCGCCGTCGATGTCCTGCGCCAGCAGTCCGGCGAGCGGGTGCTCGTCGTACGGGTAGCGACGAGTGACGGAGCGCACGAATTTCGGCCGCGCCGCCAGCGCCCATTCGGCGCCGTCCGGACGGATGCGCGGACAGATGTAGAAGGCGCGCGTGTTCAGGCAGCGCCGAGTCTCCGCATCCTGCGCGTCGCCGCGCGTCAGCCAGTCGAGCAGGTGCCGGCAGGCCGTGGCGCCGGCCAGCTCCACGGCGTGGCTGTTGCCGTCCACCCAGAAGGGCGGCTTGTCCGCCGCCGCGCCGGTGGCGCGGTGGGGGACCGTCGCCAGCGGAATCGGCTGCCCCCCGCGGCTGGTGCCGATCGTCGCGATGGTGACGAGCTGCGGAAACTCGTCGGCGAAAGGGCGCAGCGCCCGTAGCCGCTCGTCATGAGGGTGAAAGCGCGAGTCGTCGAGCGTGGGCGCATCGGATCGCGGCGCGACGGCGAAGGCCGCGACCCTATGAGGCTCACGACGGCGCGGCCGCCGCGCGCCGGCAGCGAGCGAGCAGGTCGCGGCTGGCGTCGTAGCGCGGCGTCTGCACGTCGAACATGCCGAGCAGCGAGTGGAACAGGTTGTCGTGCGAGGCGGGCTGCCGCGCGCGCTGCGCGAAGCACGCCGCATCGAGCTGCAGCGCACGCGCGGTTTC
>JANWUU010000016.1 GCA_025057735.1 Burkholderiaceae bacterium | reverse complement strand
AGCTACACGATGGACAACCCGCCGTCGGCGGTCTATGCCAGCCCAGGCGGACGCTACGCGGTCGTCGTGCAGCGCACGCAAGATCGCGTGCAGTTCGTCGACGGCGGCATCTGGCAGGAGGACCACGGCGATCACCTGCACGACTACAAGCAGGCGTCGCGTCTGCTGGGCTTTCGCCTGCTCGGCGCGCGGCCGACCCATTACGACGTGCAGGCTGGCGTGCAGGCCGCCATCTTCCTGGACGGCAACGCGTCGGCCACGCCCGCTCAGAACGCCGGCGTGCGGTTGATCACCGACGCGTCCATTGCCGCCGGCGAGGTCGCCGCCGCGATGGATATGAACTTTCCGATCCATGGCTTGGCGGAACCGGTCGGCGATAAACTGCTGACGGTGTTCCGGGCCGCCGACGCGCCGGATACGTTGCCGACCCACCTGGTGCTATACCGCCGTCAAGGCGCGAGTTGGAGTGCGGTCAGACAGTTGCCGACCCGCTGCGACGGTATGCATGGCAGCTTCAGCTCGGGCTCTCATACGGTGGTCGGCTGCATCGGCGGCATGCTGCGCGTTCGCCATACCTCGGCGAGCGGCACCGACGACGGCAGCTTCATCGCTACGCCGATCCGTATCGGAACGGTCGCGGGTCATCCCCGCCTGCCCGATCACTTCATCGGCATCGGCACCGAGGGCACGGCGCCGAATCAAACGACGCGCTTCTTTGCGCTCGACGCCACCACAGGGAGCGTCAGCGAATACGTCCCGCAAGGCTGGACCACCGGCCGCCTGCGCCGCGCGCACACCTTCGACCGCAGCGGGCAGCGCTTCTTCATCCTTGACGATCAAGGGACGCTGATCGTTGCGCAGCGGCAGGGCAGCGGGTGGACGACGGTGGCGAGACTGCCTGGCACGGTACCGGCGATGCCGAGCGCCTCGCCCTGGCCGGCGTTCGCGGCCAACAGCGCGCGCGACGAAATCTATCTGACCGACCGGGTCGCGCAGCAATTGATCGTGCTCAATGCCGCCACGGGGGCGGTGATCGAGCGGCGAAACCTCGGCTTTGCGCCAACCGCAATCGCCTGGCTGGGGATTGCACGATGAAGCGCAGCGCGCTGTTTGCCGCCGCCCTAGCACTGCCTGTGGCGGCCTTTGCGCAGGCGCCGCGTTGGGACTGGGGCGCCGTGCTGGACATCGGCTATATGAGCCATGCGCTCGCGCTCGGCGAGCGCGACCGCGGTCTGGGGCTCGGGCACAGCGACCTGATCGCCGGCGGCCCTTTAGGGCCGTGGCTGAATGCGCGGGTGACAGCCAGTGTGGCGACGCACGACGACAAGCTCGAAAAGAACCTCGAGGAGGCGTTCCTCGAGACGGCCCGGCTGCCGGCCGGCTTCACGCTGCGCGTGGGGCGTTTCCCTTCGCAGATCGGCTATCTAAATGCCCAGCATCCGCATGCCGACGATTTCGTCGAGCGGCCGCTGCTGCACCGGGCTTTTTTCGGCGGGCATTACGTCGATGACGGTTTACGGCTGAACTGGACCGCGCCCACACCGTTCTACCTACAGCTCGGTGCGGAGGCGTTGCGCGGCAAGCGGCTCGTGCGGGAAACCGTCGCCGCGGTCAGCCATCCGGGGGTTTTGACCGCGACCGCGAAGGTCGGTGCCGACATCGGCCGTGCGCACAGTTGGCAGGCCGGCATCTCTTACATCCACAACCGGCGCGAGGCGGCACTCGAGGAGGAGGACGCCGAGCACGACCATGCGCACCACAGCCACGCCGCGCGCTTCAGTGGGCGCCGCACCTGGATGATCGACGCCGTGTGGAAATGGGCGCCCGCTGGTAACCCGCGCAACCAGCAGGTGCGCGCGCTGTTCGAGGCTGCGCGCATCGAGCGGCCCAACCGCTTCGCCACCGCGCGCGATCGCCACGAGAGCAACACGATTTCGCTTGTGTGGCGCTTTGCACCCGCGTGGGAAACCGGCGTGCGCGCCGACTGGTTGCGCGTGCGCATCCCGCACGAGGATCATTTTCACTGGGGGCTGCTGCGCGAGGCCGCGGCGATGCTCGTCTGGAAGCCGTCCCACATGCAGTCGCTGCGGTTGCAGCTCACGCGCCAGTTCGATGCGGTCGGCTTCGCGCGGCCGGCGCGCCACGCGGTGCAGCTGCAGTACGTGCTGGGCTTCGGCGCCCACCCGGCGCATGCGTTTTGAACGCCTGCGGCGCGCGGGGCTCGCGCTGGCAGCGCTTGCCTGGGCGCAGACGGCGCAGGCACTTGCGATCTTCGCCTGCGAACCGGAATGGGCGGCACTTGTGCGCGTGCTGGCGCCGCAGGCGCGGGTCTTCGTCGCCACCCATGCCGGGCAGGACCCGCACCAGATCGAGGCGCGGCCCGCGCTGATCGCGCAGCTGCGGCGCGCCGACCTTGTCGTCTGCACCGGTGCGTCGCTCGAAGCCGGCTGGCTGCCCGCCTTGCAGCAGCGCGCCGGCAACCCCAAAGCGCGCGACGTCTTCTTCGCCGCCGATCACGTCGAGGTCATCGATCCACAGCCAGCGGCCATCGGCACGCCGTGGTCCGGCGACGTGCACGCCGAAGGCAACCCGCACGTGCATGCCGATCCGCGCAATCTGCTGCTCGTGGCGCAGGCGCTGGCGCAGCGGCTCGGGGCCGAGCGTCCCGCCGAACGCGACCACTTCGCGGCGCGGCTGGCTGCCTTCGAGACGCGCTGGCGCGCCCGCATCGCGCGCTGGGAGCAGGAGGCCGCCATCTTGCGCGGCAAGAAGGTGGCCGCGCAACACACGACGTTCGGCTACCTGTGGCGCTGGCTCGGCATCGAGCAGATCGCAGACCTGGAGCCGCGGCCCGGGATGCCGCCTACGCCGGGCCATCTGCAGCGGCTGCTTGCGGGCCTGCGGGCGGCGCCGCCGATGGCCATCGTGCTGGCTTCCTACCAGGACGCGCGCGCCGGCCGCTGGCTCGCGGGACAACTGGGCGGCAGCGTGCCGCTTCTGGTCTTGCCCGCCACGGTCGGCGAACAAGCCGCCGAGGAAGAACTGGCGCAGTGGTTCGACGGCCTGCTGCAGCAGCTGCTGCGCGCGGCCCGGGCGCGATGAATACGGTGGATCTCTGGTTCGCCGCGCCCGCAGCGGCGCTCCTGTTAGGGCTGCTGGCGCTGGCGCCGCTGGGCGAACAGGTGCTTGCGCGCGGCATCGTCTTCATTGATCTGGCCGTCGCGCAGGCCGCCGCAGCCGCGGCGCTCTGGACGGCGGCGCTCGTCGATCACCCTGCATGGCTGGTCACGCAAGCAGCCGCCTGTGCCGGCGCGCTTTCGTGCGCCGCGGCGGTGGCGTGGCTAGCGCGCCGCGCCGCCGCGCAGCGGGAGGCGCTGATCGGACTGGTGTACGTGCTCGGCGCTGCCATCGCGTTGCTCGGCGCTCGGCTCGATCCGCACGGCCGCGAGCGCATGGCCGAACTGCTCGCCGCCGACCTGCTATGGGCACAATGGCCACAGGTCGCGGCTCTTGCTGTCGCGGCCGCTGTCGTGTGGGTTCTGCTCCCCCGACTCGCGCGCGACGCCGTGTTTTACCCGCTGTTCGCGATCACGGCCGCCATCGCCGTGCAGGCGCTCGGCTTGTTCGTGGTCTTCGCGCTGCTGATCGCGCCGGCGGTCTGGAGCAGGACCGCGGTTTCGCTCCCCGTGGCACTGGCTGTGGCAACTGCCGCCGGCGCCGCGGGCCTAGCAGCAAGCTGGCTGCTTGACGCGCCAAGCGGCGCCTGCGTTGCGGCGGCGCTCGCTGGCCTCGGGCTGCTGGCCGCGCGCGTTCGCCGGTAACCGCTGCTGGCGCCAGCGCGGCCGCGCCAAAAACGCTGGTCAGACCGAGCCGCGCGCGGCCGCGCGCGGAAATACGGCCCGCGGTCGCATGTTTTCGCCTGTTCGCTGATGGCCGGCCGCACCGATCATG
>JANWUU010000108.1 GCA_025057735.1 Burkholderiaceae bacterium | reverse complement strand
CAGACGGCCAGACCCAGATCGATGCGCACGGTAGCGAGCGACAAGGCGAAGAACAGCACCAGCGCGATGGCCACCGGCAGGCCGAGCTCGGGCACCAGCAGGCGCCGCTCGCGGTCGAAGGCGCGCGCGAACGCCCCGCAGGTGAGTAGCGCCAGCAGCGGCGACAGGCGCAGCGCCTGCGCCAGCGCGAAGACGATGGCGACGAAGGCGAGCACGACCACGACCTGCGTACCGCGCTCGCTGCGCACGGCCGCCAGCACCGGCAGCAGCAGGCGCGCGGCGGCCGCCGCCAGCGCGAGCGACCCGAACACCAGGTACAGCGAGGGCAGCAGCCAGAAGGCGAGCTCGCTCCAGGCGAAGGACGCCGCATGCGCGTCCAGTTGCACCCAGCCCAGCAGCAGCGTGGTCAGCAGCACCGCGTAGATGCTGTTCAACGCCGTCAGCAGCAGCACCCGCTCGCTCACCTGTCCCTGCGCGCGCACCTCGCGCACCACGGCGAGCACGACGGCCGGCGAGGTGGCCATCGCGATGGCGGCGATCAGCGCGCTGGCCAGCGGCGCCAGGCCGCCGAAACGCAGCATGGCCAGGAGGATCGCGAAGGTCAGCGCCGCCTCCAGCACGCTGGTGGCCGCCAGCGCTGGGTTGCGCCGCAGCCAGCCCCAGGAGACGCGCTGGCCGAGGTCGAACAGGATGATGGCGGCGCAGATGCCGAGCACGAATTCGGCGATCTCGACGTCGATCGGCGCGAGCGACAACTGCGCCAGGAATGCCGCCGTCGCCGCGAACACGACACTTACCGCGGTGTAGCCGATTAATCGCGGCACGCGCAGCCGCGCCGCCGCTTCGCCCGCCAGCGCGGCGGCCAGCACGAGCAGCGCGAGCGTCAGAGCGCCGGTTTCCTGCAGTGGCCAAGAAGGCAGAAAGCTCTGCATCGGGGAAAGAAAAGCCCGCGTGCCGCTTGCGCGACCGCGGGCTGGAAAGCGAGGATAGTCGACCTCGCTTGCTGCCGTCGCTCAAAGGACCCTGGGCGGCAAGCGTAGGTTGCCACGCAAGGTTTAAGCGCAGCGTAGCGGGCACGCGCAGCGCGCGAAATTCGTCGAACAGCGTACGTACATCTGCGGAGCACGCAAACCGCGTGCGTGTATATCACGTGTCCGGGTTAACCAGCGACGACTCGCCTGATGTAGTACGCTCCAGCGCGAAGCGCAGACGGAACAAATCGGCCACACGGCGCGCGCGCAGCTTCTCCATGATGCGGGCGCGATGCACCTCGACCGTGCGCGGGCTGATACCAAACTCTTCGGCGATCTCGCGGTTGTGTTGGCCATCGGTGATGCGCTCGAAGACCTCGCGCTCGCGCGCGGTCAGCCGCTGCAAGCGCGCCTCGATCTCCTCGCGGTCGCGCGCCTCCTGTAAAAGGCGCTGGTCACTGGCCAGTGCGGTGCTGACGGCTTCCAGCAAATCGCCCTCGTCGATCGGCTTCTCCAGAAAATCGACCGCGCCCTCGCGCAGCGCCGTGCGCGCGGTGCTGACATCGCCATGGGCGGTGATCACAATCGTGGGCAGGCCAGCGTGCCGCGCCCGCAGCTCGCGCTGCAAGCGCAGACCGTCGATGCCCGGCAGCCGCACGTCCAGCAACGCACAAGCTGGCCGCTGCAGCGTGCTGCAGGCAAGAAATTCTTCGGCGCTGGCAAAGCCGCGCGGCATATACCCCTTCAGCCGCAGCAGCAGCTCGAGCGACTCGCGCACCGCGCGGTCGTCTTCGACCACATACACGACGCCGCCGGTTGGCGGCAGAGTTCCGTTTTTCATGGCAGCGGCTCGATCGGCAGTTCTAGACAGAAGGTAGTCAGAGGCGCCTCGGTATCCAGCCACAGCCTACCACCGTGCCGCTCCGCAATTGTGCGCCCGATCGCCAGGCCCAGCCCCATGCCCTCCGGCTTGCTGGTGGCCATCGGTTGGAATAAGCGGTCGCGCACCTCCGCCGGCACCCCCGGGCCACTGTCGCACACCTCGATGCGCACGGCGCCGCCGGGCACACGCCGGGCGCGCACTTCAATGGCGCGCGGCGGCGGCACCGCCAGCAGCGCGTCAATTGCATTGTTCAGCAGATTGCCAAGCACCGCGCCGATCTGCACGCGGTCCAGGGGCACACGCGGCAGCCCCGGTTCGATCTGCACGCGCCAGGCGATGCGCGCGCGTGCGAGGCGATCGGCCACTTGCGCGTGCGCGGCAGCCAGCAGCTCGGAGATCGCCACCGGCTCAAGGTGCGCTGCGCCGGTTTTGAAAAAGTCGCGCATGCGGCGCACGAAGGCACCCGCGCGCGCGCTCTCCTCGGTCACGCGCGCCAGCGCTTGCAGCAGCTGCGGCTGCTGCGCCGGATCCTGCGCCAGCACGCGACAGGCACTCGCGTAGGTGCCGATGGCCGACAACGGCTGGTTTAGCTCATGCGCCAGCGCGGCGGCCAGTTCGGCCGCAGCAGCCGTGCGCTGCGCCTGCGCCAGCGTCGCCTGCTGATCGCGCAGTTCGCGCTCGCGCGCTGCCAGCGCAGCCACCGAGCGGTGCCGCTCGCTCGCCAGCGCACCCAGCACTAACGTGGTGACGGCCAGCGTCAACATCAGCAGCTGGAATTCCACCGCCGAAGTGGATAGCGTCTGTGTGATCGCCAACGACAGCACAAACCCAAGCTGCGCGCACGGCAGCCCGATCGCCGCGCCCGTCAAGCCGTAGCGCAGCGCAAAGCCGATCATGGGCAAGAAGACGAGGTAAGACATACGCAGCTCGTCAAACGGTTTGACGCCAAAGACGATCGCCAGCAAGGCCGCCAGCGCCGCCACCAGCAGCACCGTGTCGCGCACGGCGGCACGCCGCTGCGCCGGCACAAGCGCTCGCCATTGCCCGAGCGCGCCGCCGGCGGCGAGCAGCAGCAGCGGCGTCAGAACCGTCAGGCCGAGGGCATCGCCTAGCCACAGATGACCGAAGACGCGCAGCGCCTCATCAGCCTCCAGCGTGTCATCGGCCAGATAGCCGCCGACGTACAGCGCGGCTGCCGCCAACGTGCCGGCCGCGCTGGCACCGATGAACCACAGCACCTCCCGCACCCCCGCCTCGACCCACGGCGCGCGCACGATGCGGCGCAGCGCCAGGGCGGTACCAACGTAACTGGCAGCCATCCCGCCGCAGGCGAGCACGGTGCCCAGCGGCGTGCCGGGGGCATCCCGCACCAGGTATTCCGCAACAAGCACGGCCGCAGCCACGGCCGCTGCGTACGAAGCGCCGCCCAGCGCCACTAACGCCACCGCTAAGGCCGGATGCGGATTCCAAGGCGTCGCCGCAAATGGGGCAGCTGGCAGGACATACGTGGCAGCATCCACCGCCACGTACAGCGCCAGGAAAGCAGCGCTGCGAACAAAAAGGCGCCAGAAGGCGCCCGTCCGTTCCAAGAAGCGCGCGCGCTTCTCAGAACGGGATGTCATCGTCCATGTCGGCGATGCTGCTGGAGGTTGCCGGCTTGCCCGCAGCGGTGGGCTTGCCACTGCCTTCGCGTCCAGTCCGTAGGGCTGCTTCGTCGGCATCGATCGCCGCCGTACCCTCACGCCCGCCGAGCAATTGCATATTTTCCGCGACGATTTCGGTTATGTAGCGGTCCTGCCCTTCTTTGTCGGTCCATTTGCGTGTGCGCAGTCGCCCCTCCACGTACACCGGCCGCCCCTTGCGCAGATACTCGCCGGCGATCTCCGCCAGGCGCCCGAAGAACACCACGCGGTGCCATTCGGTTTCCTCCTGCATCTGGCCGCTGGCATCCTTGTAGCGCCGCGATGTAGCGAGCGACACGTTGGTGATCGCGGCCCCATCCGGGCTGTAGCGCGTCTCCGGATCACGGCCGAGGTTGCCAAGCAGGATCACTTTGTTGACCGAGGCCATCGTTGTCCTCCGTGAAGGCGTCTGCGCGCCTGCGTGGATCATACCGAGCCGCCTACGCGGCCAGATCCAGCGCCATCGCGCCTCGGCGCGGCGGCTCCCGCATACCGAGCGCAAGAATGGCCCACAGCAACAGCACGCCAGCGGCAGCGCTGAACAGAGCCGCTAGGCCAAAACCGCGCGCCAGCGTCCCGCCAAGCGCGCCCCCGACGAACAGCCCCAGGGACTGCATCGTGTTGTAGACGCCGAGTGCCGCGCCCCTGTGTGCTGGCGGCGCCAGCCACGACAGGAGTGTCGGCAGGCTCGCCTCGAGGATGTTGAAGGCGACGAAAAACAGCAGCAGCCACAGCGCGAGCGCGGCAAGATTCGGCGCAACCCAGGCCAGCCCGAGCTGCACGGCCGCAAGCAGCAGGATCGCGCCAACCAACAACGCGCGCAGCCGGGCGCGCCGCTGCGCAGCGCGCAACGGAGGCAACATCAGTGCAAAGGCGGCCAGCACTAGCAACAGGTACAGCCAGCCGTGCTGCGCAAGCGGCAGCCCGCGCGCCACCAGCAACGTCGGCACCGCGACGAACAACGCCGTCTGCACCGCGTGCAGTACGAAAATGCCGACGTGCAGCCGCAGCAAGTCGCGGTCAAGCAGGACCGCAGGCCAGCGCACGACCCCCGACGGTGCAGCCGGCGGCGGCAGCGGCGGCAGGCGCAGTACCGCGACGATGGCCGCCATCGCCAGCGCAGCGGTCAGCAGGAACAGGCCCCGCATGCCAATGGCGCCATACAGCGGCGGCGCCACCACCAACGCGAGCGCAAACGCGAGCCCGATGGAGGCGCCGATCATCGCCATCGCCGTGCCGCGGTGCTGCTCACGCGTGACATCGGCCACCAGCGCGGTGACTGCCGCCGCGATGGCGCCCGCACCTTGCATCGCACGGCCAATAATGACCCCCCATAGGTTAGAGGCAAAGGCCGCACACAGGCTGCCGGCCGCCAGCAGCGCCAGACCGGCAACGATCACTGGCCGGCGGCCGAAGCGGTCACTTGCCAGCCCGAACGGCAGCTGCAAGAGCCCCTGTGTCAAACCATAGATGCCAAGCGCCAGTCCCACGACCAATGCGTCCTCGCCGCCAGGCAGCGCGCGCGCATGCACGGCAAACACGGGCAGGATTAAAAACAGCCCGAACATACGTAAGCCATAGACGGCGGCAAGCACGGCGCTTGCGCGCAGCTCGCGGCTGCTCAGGGGATCGGACGATGGCATCGGCGGGACACGGCGGCCGCAGGAGACAGCCGGCGGCAGAGGCGCGCGCGGCGGCGGCCGCGTCTATATTGGGCAGTTTACCGTGAACCGCAAGCGCCCAAAATGCAGCCAACCCGCGCACCGATCCGCGTCCGCGGCGCCCGCACCCATAACCTGAAGAACATCGACGTCGACATTCCACGCGACGCGCTGGTTGTGATCACGGGCCCTTCCGGCTCGGGCAAAAGCTCGCTTGCCTTTGATACGCTGTACGCAGAAGGCAGCCGCCGCTACGTAGAGTCGTTGTCGGCCTATGCGCGTCAGTTCCTGCAGCTGCTGCCGAAGCCGGACGTCGATGCAATCGAGAACCTCGCGCCGGCCATTGCCATCGAGCAGAAGTCGGCCTCGCACAACCCACGCTCCACGGTCGGTACGGTCACCGAAATCCACGATTACCTGCGGCTGCTGTACGCGCGCGCCGGCCAGCCGCACTGCCCCGATCATCCGCAGCAGGCACTTGCCGCCAGCACCGTGGCGCAAATGGTCGAGACGGCACTGGCGACGGCAGCCAACGCACAGGTGCTGGTGTTGGCGCCGCTCGTGCGCGAGCGCAAAGGCGAGTTCACCGACCTATTCGCACAGCTGCAGGCGCAAGGTTTCGTGCGCTTTCGCGTCGATGGCGCGGTGCTGACGGCCGACGAGCTGCCGCCGCTGGCGCGCCACGAGCGGCACGCCATCGACGTGGTGGTCGACCGGCTGACGGTGCGCGAAGCGGCGCGGCAGCGCCTGGCCGAATCCTTCGAGACCGCGCTGCGCTTAGCCCATGGCCGTGCGCTGCTGCTAGACACTGACCAGGGTATCGAGATCGCGTTCTCGAACCGCTATGCCTGTCCGCAGTGCGGCTATGCGCTGGCGGAACTGTCGCCGCGGCTTTTTTCGTTTAACAACCCCGCCGGCGCCTGCACCGCCTGCGAAGGGCTTGGGGTTATCGAATACTTTGATCCGCAACGCATCGTCGTGCATCCGGAGCTGTCGCTCGCCGGCGGCGCCATTCGCGGCTGGGATGCGCGCAACCCCCATTACTTTCAGCTGCTGAGCGCACTCGCCCGCCACGCCGGCGTGGACATCGAGCAGCCCTGGCAGCAGCTGCCGCCGTCGTTCCAGCAGCTCGTGCTGTATGGCAGCGACAGGCAGCCGATTGCCTTCTCGTATACCGACGAGCGCGGCCGCCGCATCTCGCGGCGGCAGCCTTTCGAAGGGGTGCTTGGCAACATTGAGCGCCGCTGGCGCGAGACCGACTCGGCCGCGGTACGCGAGGAACTGGCGCGCTACCGGGCGGTGAAGCCCTGCCCAGACTGCGGCGGCACGCGGTTAAAGCGCGAGGCGCGTCACGTATTCGTCGGCAGCGGCGCGCAGCGGCGCGCGATCTACGAGATCGAGCGCATGACGCTGGCGCAAGCGCTGACGTACTTCGAGACCTTGCACCTGCCCGGCCAAAGGGGTGCCATTGCTGCACGCATCGTCAGCGAGTTGCTGGCGCGGCTGCGCTTTCTCAACGACGTGGGCCTGTCGTACCTGACGCTAGACCGTGCCGCCGACACGCTCTCCGGCGGCGAGGCGCAACGCATCCGCCTGGCGGCCCAGATCGGCGCCGGTCTGTCCGGCGTGATGTACGTGTTGGACGAACCGTCGATCGGCCTGCATCCGCGCGACAACGCGCGCTTGATCGCCACGCTGCAACGTCTGCGCGATCTGGGCAACACGGTGATCGTCGTCGAGCACGATGAGGAGGCGATCCGCGCCGCTGACTGGGTGGTCGACATGGGACCCGGCGCGGGCGAGCACGGTGGGCAGGTGGTGGCGCAGGGCCGGCTCGACGCCATCGAGCGGGCGACAGCCTCCCTCACCGGAGATTATCTGTCTGGTCGGCGGCGCATCGAAGTACCGCGGCGGCGCACCCCGCCGGGGCCGCACTGGCTGCGCCTGCGCGGCTGCCGCGGCAACAACCTGCAGGGCGTCGATGTCGAGCTGCCGCTCGGGTTGCTGATTTGCGTCACCGGCGTCTCCGGCTCCGGCAAATCGACGCTCATTAACGACACGCTGGCAGCCGCCGTCGCGCGCCATTTGTACCGCAGCGCGCAGGAGCCGGCCCCGCACGATGCGATCGAGGGGTTGGAACACGTCGACAAGCTCGTAGTAGTCGATCAAAGCCCGATCGGACGCACCCCGCGCAGCAATCCGGCCACCTACACGGGGCTTTTTACGCCGATCCGCGAGCTGTTCGCCGGCACGCCGGCGGCACGCGAGCGCGGCTACGACGCGGGCCGCTTCTCGTTTAACGTGCGCGGCGGCCGCTGCGAGGCCTGCGAGGGCGACGGCGTGATCCGCGTCGAGATGCATTTTTTGCCCGATGTCTATGTCACCTGCGAGACTTGCGGCGGGCGCCGCTACAACCGCGAGACGCTGCAGATCCAGTACAAGGGCCTGAACATCGCGCAGGTGCTGGAGCTGACGGTAGCGCAAGCCGCCGAGTTTTTTTCGGCCGTGCCGGCCATCGCGCGTAAGCTGGCCATCCTGATGGAGGTCGGACTTGGCTACCTGCGGCTCGGTCAGGCCGCCACCACCCTTTCCGGCGGCGAGGCGCAGCGCGTCAAGCTGGCGCTGGAGCTGTCCAAGCGCGACACCGGCCGCACGCTGTACATCCTCGATGAGCCGACCACCGGTTTGCACTTTCATGATGTCGCGCTGCTGCTGTCGGTGCTGCAGCGGCTGCGCGACGCTGGCAACACCGTGGTCGTCATCGAGCACAATCTGGACGTGATCAAGACCGCAGACTGGATCGTCGACCTCGGCCCAGAGGGCGGCGACGGCGGCGGGCGCATCGTCGCGGCCGGCACGCCGGAGCACGTCGCCGCTCAGCAGGCGAGCCACACGGGCCGCTGTCTGCGGGCGGTATTGTCGCGAGCAACGCGCCAGCCCACAGCTGCAGCCGCCGACGCCTTCATCAGCTAACGCTGCAGCAAGCGCGCCTCGGCGCGCTGCAAAGCCTCCGGCAGGCCGCGTAGCACCAGCACGTCGCCCGCCTGCAGCACCAAATCGGGGCTCGGGTCGGCGCCGCGGATGCCGCGCCGGCGTACTGCAGTGGCCTCCACGCCCAGGTCACTGAGCGCCAAATCGCCCAGACGCCGGCCCACAGCCGCGGCATCGGCATCCAGCGTCACCGAATGCAGCCGCACATGTGCCTCGTCGTCAAATTCGGCGGGGTCGTCGGCCCCATGGAAATAACCGCGCAACAAGCGATAGCGCGAGTCGCGCGCCTCGCGCACCCGCCGCACTACGCGGGATAGCGGCACACCGAGCAGCACCAGCGCGTGCGAGCCCAGCATCAGGCTGCCCTCAAAGACCTCGGGCACCACCTCCGTAGCACCGGCAGCAAGCAATTTGTCCAGATCGGTGTCATCGGCAGTGCGCACGATGATCGGCAGACGTGGATTCAGCTCATGCGCAAAATGAATGACCTTCAGCGCCGAGGCCGTGTGGTTGTAAGTGATCACCAAGGCGGCCGCTCGGTTGACGCCAGCAGCGGCCAGCGTCTCGCGCCGACCGGCGTCGCCGTACACGACGGGCTCGCCCGCAGCAACCGCCTCACGGACGCGGTCCGGGTCGAGATCGAGCGCGACGTAATCGATGTTCTCCTGCTCCAACATCTTGGCCAAGTGCTGCCCGGTTCGACCAAAGCCGCAGATCACCACATGCCGCTCAGTGGCCATCGCCCGGGTTGCAATCTGGGTGACCGCAAGCGCCCGTTGCATCCATTCGGAGGCAACGAACCGTAAGGCAATGCGGTCGCTGTAATGCACCAGCAGCGGCGTGGCCAGCATCGACAGCAGCATCGCCGCCAGCACCACCTGCATCCACTGCGGCGGCAGCAGCTGCAGCCCGCCGGCCTGCTGCAGCAGCACGAAGCCGAACTCGCCGGCGGCCGCCAACGGCAAGGCGGCGCGGATCGCCGTGGCCGCGCTCGCCCCGGTGGCGCGCGCCAGCCCCACGATCAGCAGGAACTTGAAGGCGGTCGGCAGCAGCAGCGCGAGCAGCACCCAGCCGAACTGCTCCAGCACCACGCGCAGGTTCAGCAG
>JANWUU010000094.1 GCA_025057735.1 Burkholderiaceae bacterium | reverse complement strand
GCCTTTGCCTGGATCGACTGGCTGCCGGCGCGCCTGACCGCGCTCGGCTTTGCGATCGTCGGCGACTTCGAAGGGACCATCGACTGCTGGCGCCGCCTGTCGGCGGCCAGCCGCGAACCGCTCGGCCCCGACGCGCGCACGTTGATCCTCGGCGCGGCGAGCGGCGCGCTCGGCACGCGCGTGATGAGCGCGGCCGAGGCCGCGCGCTACTTCGGCGACGCCGACGAGACGCCGCTCGCCGAACCTGCGGTGCCGACCTTGCGCTCCGTCGTCGGACTGGTCTGGCGCGCGCTCGTGCTGTGGCTGGCGCTGCTTCTGTTGCTGACCATGGTGGCCTGGCTCGGCTGAGCCGCCGTCACGGCGGGCCGGGTGCCGCGCAGCGCCAGCAGGCCCCGAACTGCCCCTCGATGATCTCGCCGCAGGCGCAGCGCCAGGGCGGCCGCGGCGGCGGTGTCTGCAGCTCGGCGAGCACCTGCCGTGCGCGCGCCTCCTCGCGCCCGTTGCGCAGCCAGAGCTGTGGCGCGCATTCCAGCCACGGCACCTCGCCGAGCGCACCCGCGAGCACGGTGTTGCGCACCTCGCAGGCGATGCCCGCCGCGTGCAGCGCGTTGGCCAGATGCTGCGCCTGCAGGGCGTGCTCGCATCGACACAGCAACTTCATGCGCGCGCCGCCAGCAGATCGCGGTAAAAGGCGTAGCGCGCCGCTGCGATCGCGCCCTGCTCGACGGCCGTGCGCACCGCACAGTCGGGTTCGCCCCGATGCAGGCAATCGTGGAAGCGGCAGCGGCCGAGATAGGGCACGAAGTCCGGCATGCCGGCGGCGATCGTGCGCGCGTCCAGGTGGGCCAGGCCGAAAGACTGGAAGCCAGGCGAGTCGATCAGCGCGCCGCCGTCGGCTAATGCATACCAGCGGGTGGCGGTCGTGGTCTGCCGCCCGAGATTCAGGCGCCGGGAGTAATCCTGCGTGCGGGCGTTGGCCTCCGGCACCAGGAGATTGAGCAGCGTCGATTTGCCCATTCCCGACTGGCCGACCAGCAGCGTCAATCGGCCGCGCAGTCGCTCGATCAAGGCGGCGCGCGCCGCCGCCGCATCCGCATGGGCCGATATGGCGAGCGTGGCCATGCCCAGCGCCTGCAGCCGGTGGAGCGCTGCCCGCGCGCGCTGCTGCTCGGGCAGGTCCGTCTTGTTCAGGATCGCCAGCGCCGGCACGCCGGCGCCATGCGCGGCGAGCAGGGCGCGCCAGAGGAATTCCTCCGAAAACGGGGGGGCTGCGGCGAAGACCACGGCAAGCAGGTCCACATTGGCGGCCAGCGCTTTTTCGCGCACACCGTCGGCGCGCATCAGCACGCTCGTGCGCGGCAGCACCCGCTCGATCACTGCGCGCTCGCGGTCCACCGGCGTGATCTCCACGGCGTCGCCGACCGCGACGTCGGACCGCTTGCCGCGTCGTACGGCGTCGTAAGCCGTACCCTGCGCGTCCTCCACCAGGTAGCGGCGGCCGAAATCGGCTGTGACGCGCGCGCGGAGTGCGCCACGCGCGCCGTCGGACGGTCCGGAGGCCGCGGCGGTTTTAGGCACCGGCCGCGAGCAGGCGTTCGATGCGCTGGCTCGCCGGCGGATGCGAGTCGTAGAACAGCGAATACAGCGGGTCCGGCGTCAGCGTCGAGGCATTGTCTTCGTACAGCTTGACCAGCGCGTTAGCCAGATCGGTGGCGCTCGCCTCGCGGGCAGCGAAGGCATCGGCCTCGAATTCGTGCCGCCGCGACAGCAGACTCGCCAACGGTGCCACGAAGAACGTGAACACCGGCAGCACGAGGAAAAACAGCACCAGCGCCAGCCCGTCGTTACGGCCGTCGGTTGCCGGCGTTACCCCCAGCCCCGTGTAGAACCAGGGTTGCGCGGACAGCCAGCCGAGTAAGGCCAGACCGAGCAGACTGGCCAGGAAAGACAGCGCCAGCCGCTGCACGATGTGCCGCCGCTTGAAGTGCCCGAGCTCGTGCGCCAGCACGGCCTCGATCTCCGCCGGCGCCAGCCGATCGAGCAGCGTGTCGAAGAAGACGATGCGCTTGGCGCGCCCGAAGCCGGTGAAGTACGCATTACCGTGGCTGGAGCGGCGCGAACCGTCCATGACGAAGACGCCGCGGCTTGCGAAGCCGGTGCGCGCCAGCAGATTCTGGATGCGCTGCGCGAGCGTCTCGTCGCGCAGCGGCTCGAAGCGGTTGAACAGCGGCGCGATCACGGTCGGAAACAGAAAGAGCAGCAGCGCGTTGAAGCCGATCCATACCAGCCAGGCGTATACCCACCACGCATCGCCGGCCTGCTGCATCAGCCACAGCACGATGGCGAGCAGCGGCAGCCCGAACAGCGCGGCCAGCATGGCCGACTTCAGCAGGTCGGCGACGAACAGCGCCGGCGTCATGCGGTTGAAGCCGAAGCGCTGCTCGAGACGAAACTGCCGGTACCAGGACAGCGGCAGGTCGAGCAGGGCATTCAGCAGCACCACGGCAGCCACGATCGCCACCTGGAAGGCGAAGCCGCGCCCCAGCCACTCCTGAAGGAGCGCGGCGAGCGCCTGTAACCCGCCGCCGACCGTCAGCGCGAGCACGAACAGCGCGCCGAGCGCCACGTCGACGAGCGCCAGTTTCTGCTTGGCGATCGTGTAGGCGGCTGCCTTGCGATGCGCCTCCAAGCCGATGCGGGCGGCGAAACGCGGCGGCACGGCGTCGGCGTGCGCCGCGACGTGACGTATCTGGCGCCCGGCCAGCCAGACGCGCGTGGCCACGCTGGCCGCCAGGGCCAGCAGGAACACGGCGGTGAATGCGTCAGCCATCGTCGCTCGCGTCGTTGCCCGGGATGCGAGAATCCGCCGTGCCTGCTTACGTGTTGGGCAGGGTGGCGGCAAACGAACAAATTATGTCACAGGCACCGGCTGCGAACGGCGCGCGCGACGCGCGCTACGACGAGAACAACCTGATCTGGCTCGACATGGAAATGAGCGGGCTGAATCCCGACAGCGACCGCGTGCTGGAGATCGCCGTGGTGGTCACCGACGTGCAGCTCGAGGTGCTGGCGGAGGGGCCGGTGCTGGCGCTGTATCAGCCGGAGCGCGTGTTGGCCAACATGGATGCCTGGAACACGGCGACGCATACGCGTTCCGGACTGGTGGAGCGCGTGCGTGCCTCGACCCTCGACGAAGCGCAGGCCGAGGAGATCCTGCTTGCCTTCCTGAGCCGGTACGTGCCGGCGGGTAAATCGCCGCTGTGCGGCAATTCGATCTGCCAGGACCGTCGCTTCATGGCGCGCTGGCTGCCGCGGCTGGAGGCGTTCTTCCATTACCGCAATCTCGACGTCAGCACGCTGAAAGAGCTGGCGCGTCGCTGGAAACCCGACGTTGCGCGCAGTTTCGAAAAGAAGAGCAAGCACGAGGCGCGCGCGGACATCTACGAGTCGATCGCCGAACTGAAGCACTACCGGCAGCATCTGCTCGCGCTATGAGGGGCGGGACGGCCCGCTCGCCGGCGCGTGCCCGCGCGCGGCGCGACGCCGCCAGGACGGCGTCGGCATGATCGAGCGCGTTGTCGCCATCGTGGTACCGGTGTTCGCGGTCGCCGGGGTCGGCTACCTGTACGCGCGCGTGCGCGGCGAGCGGATCCGGGCCGAGCTCGCTGCGCTCAACGCGCTGAACCTGAATCTGCTGGCGCCGCTGCTGTGCTTCAGCGCGCTCGCCGCCAAGGAATTCCGTCTCGCCGAGCACGTGCCGCTGCTGATCGGCGCCTTCGTCGTGATCGCCGTCTCCGGCCTCGTGGCCTGGCCGGTGGCGCGGCTGGCCGGGTTCGACGCGCGCACCTTCGTGCCGCCGATGATGTTCAACAACTGCGGCAACATGGGGCTGCCGCTGGCGGTGCTCGCCTACGGGGCCGCCGGCCTGGGCGCGATGGTGGCGATGTTCACGGTCAGCCAGCTTCTGCATTTCTCGCTCGGCGTCCGCATCGTCAGCCACGGCCGCATCCCGTGGCGGCAGTCGCTGCGCCTGCTCGCCTCGCCGCTGATGATCGGCACCGCCGCCGGCTTGCTCCTTGCCGTTGGGCAGTGGCATTTGCCGGACTGGCTCTTTACGCCGCTGAAGATGCTCGGCGATGCCGGCATCGTGCTGATGCTGTTCGCGCTCGGCGTGCGGCTGATCGACGTCAACCTGCGCGCCTGGCCGATCGGGGTCGCCGGCGCGGTCGTCTGCCCCGTGGCCGGCCTGGCCGGGGCCTGGCTGGCCGATGGGTTCCTCGGCTTAGACCGGAATGCCTGGGGGCAGCTCGTCCTGTTCGCGGTGCTGCCGCCGGCGGTGCTGAACTTCATGGTCGCCGAGGTCTACGGGCAGGAGCCGGAAAAGGTGGCCTCGATCGTGCTGCTCGGCAACCTGGCGGCCCTGGTCTTCGTGCCGCTCGGCCTGCTGCTGGCGCTGCGCTGATGCGTCAGTCCGGCAACCCGAGCCGGCGCAGCCCCGCGACGAGGTGCCGTTCGCGCGCCTGCCGCGTGCGCTCGGCGATGTCGGTGTTGAACTCATGCAGCCAGCCGATGCGGAAGGAGGGCGCGCGGCGCAGCAGTTCATCGCGCGCGGCGGCGGCGCGCGCCAAGTCGCCGGCCATCGCGGCCGCCGCCGCCAGCAGCATGTAATCGGGCCACTCCGGCGCGAAGGTGGTCGCACGATGGCAGGCGTCGATGGCCTCCGGGTAGCGGCCGAGGTACAGCAGGGCGCGGCACCGCACGTTTTGCTGAATGCCGACCGTATCGGCCACCGGATTGAGCCGAATGCCACGCTCCACCGCCTGCAGCGCCTCCTCGATCCGGCCGGCGTTGATCCGCAGCTGGCCCCGCACCGCATAGGCCTCGCTCAGATACGGGTTGAGGGCGATTGCACGCTCGATCGCCTCGGCGGCCGCCGTCGACTGCTGCGCCCGCATCAGCACGCCGGCACGTACGACCCACGCCTCGGCATCGTTTGGCGCGAGCGCGAGCGCCTGCGCCGACAGCCGGTGCGCGCGCTGCATCAACTCGGCGATTTCGCGCTCGTCCTCGCTGTCCTCCGCGAGGACCGCGAGCGTCAGCCCCAGCCCCGCCAGCGCCGGCGGATGTGCGGCATCGCGCGCCAGCGCCAGTTCGTACAGGCGGCGCACCTCCTGCATGCCGCGCGCGTCCTCCGTGGTCGGCAGCAGGGCGCGCGCGCGCAGCGCCAGCGTGTAGGCGTCGGCGGCCGCCTCTTCGACGTGGGCAAGCCGTCGCAGCTCGGCGACGCGCAGCTGCAGCCGCAGCGAGTCCGCGATGCGGCCCACCACGTCGAGGGCCAGATTGTCTTCGCCGCGCTCCGCCTCCAGCGACTGGCTCCAGAGCTGCGTGCCGTTGTCCGTGCGCGACAGTTGCGCGAGCACGCGCACGCGCTCGCCGTCGGCGGCGAGCGCCACCTCCAACGCGTAGCGCACGTTCAGCGCCCGTCCGATCGCCTTCAGGTCGTACGGCTCGCGCGCGGCTCGGGCGGCGGCGGCGCGTGCCGGGACGACGACGTTGTACAACCGCGTGACCGCGTTCGTCAGTTCGACGGTCAAGCTCTCGGCCAGTGCGGTCTCGGGCGCGCTGCCGGGCAGGAGGGTCACCGGCAGCACCACCAGCGACTTGGCGGGTGGCGCGGGCGGCGGCCGCAGCAACAGCACGCCGGACAGCAGGA
>JANWUU010000005.1 GCA_025057735.1 Burkholderiaceae bacterium | reverse complement strand
CAGATCGACCGCCTGGGGGATCGGCTGCGGAAGCCGGGGGCACCGTCCAAGCAGGATCTCGAAATGCTCGCCGAGTACCGGCGCTCATTTCGGCCGGCGTACGAGAAGGTCGTCGACACCTTGCGGCAGCAACTCGGCTTGAAGGTGACCGGTCGGCCGGAGAAGACGTCCAATTCGATCGTCGCCAAGCTGCGGCGGGAGCGCGTCCGACTGAGCCAGATGCAGGACATCGCCGGCTGCCGGATCGTCGTGCCGGACATCCCGGCGCAGGCGACTACCTTGGCAGAAATCGGGGCGGCATTCCCGAGTGCCAAGGTCTACGATCGCCGAAGCAAGCCCAGCCACGGCTACCGCGCGGTGCATGTCGTCGTGCACGTGAACGGCAAAGCCGTGGAGATTCAGATTCGCACCGAGTTGCAGGACCTGTGGGCACAGATCTCCGAGCAGTTGTCGGACGTCTGGGATCCGGAATTAAAGTACGGCAAAGGGCCGGCCAAGGCACGTAAATTCTTGCTGGAGACTTCCACGCTCGTGGAGAATGTGGAGAGGCTCGAAACGCCGAGCGGGATCCCGCACCTATTCGTCGACCCTGAAACGGCTGCGGCGCGGGAGTGGCTCACGAGGCAGAGAGAGCGCTTGAAGCGCGAAATCACGGACATGTTTGACCAAGTGCTGCAAGATTTGACCAAGGCACGGGAGAGGCGATGATTTTTTTGATCGAGTATCAGCGCTCGCAAGGCAGGCAGCTGCGGTTCGAACGCTTCGAGGACGCGCAGCGGGAGCACGCACAGCGGCGGCGCTTCGAGCTGGAATCCGCTCACCGCGGAGACGACGACTACGAGGTCGTCCTGCTCGAAGCAGAAAACGAGGAGGGACTGCGCAGGACGCACGCCCGCTACTTCGGCCAACTCACCGCCTAACGCCAGGCGGCGAGGATCGCGCCGCTGCCGTTCGACACGTCACGCCATGCACGAACCCCTCGACGCCGCCGCCGTCCGCGCCTACCTGCTGGACCTGCAGCAGCGCATCGTGGCGCGCTTCGAGGCGCTGGACGGCAAGCCCTTCGCGCGCGATGCCTGGCAGAAGCCGGCCGATGCGCCGCTCGCCGGCGACGGCCTGACCTGCATCCTCGAAGACGGCGCGCTGCTGGAACGCGGCGGCGTGGGCTTCTCGCACGTGCGCGGCGCCCAGCTTCCGCCGTCGGCTTCGGCGCAGCGCCCGCAGCTCGCCGGCCGCCCGTTCGAGGCGCTGGGCGTCTCACTGGTCTTTCATCCGCGCAACCCTTACGTGCCGACCGTGCACATGAACGTGCGTTTCTTCGTCGCCCGCGACGCGCAGGCGGGCGACATCTGGTGGTTCGGCGGCGGCATGGATCTGACGCCCTACTATCCGACCGAGGAAGACGCGCGCCATTTCCACGCCACCTGCAAGCGCGCGCTGGAACCGTTCGGCGCGGCGCTGTATCCGCGTTTCAAGCGCTGGTGCGACGAGTACTTTTTCCTCAAGCACCGCCAGGAGGCGCGCGGCATCGGCGGCATCTTCTTCGACGATTTCAGCGAGCTCGGCTTTGCGAACAGCTTCGCCCTGCTGCGGTCGGTGGGCGACGCGTTCCTGCCCGCCTACGAGCCGATCGTCGCGCGCCACCGCGACCGGCCCTATGGCGAGCGCGAGCGCGACTTCCAGGCCTACCGGCGCGGCCGCTACGTCGAGTTCAACCTCGTGTACGACCGCGGCACGCTGTTCGGGCTGCAATCGGGCGGGCGCGCCGAGTCGATCCTGATGTCGCTGCCGCCGGTGGTGAAGTGGCGTTACGACTGGCAGCCCGCGCCCGGTACGCCGGAGGCGCGGCTGTACACGGACTTCCTGCCGGCGCGCGACTGGGTGTGATGTCTGCGGCGATCGGGCTGCTGGGCGGCAGTTTCGATCCGGTGCACGTCGGGCACCTGATGCTCGCGCGCGCCGCGCGCGACGCCCTGGATCTCGCGCAGCTGCGCTTCGTGCCCGCCGGGCAGCCGTGGCAAAAGGCGACGCTCGTCGCACCCGCCGAGCATCGGCTGCGCATGCTGCAGCTGGCGATCGACGGCGAGCCGCGCTTTTTCATCGACCGCATCGAGCTCGACCGGCCGGGTCCGAGCTACACGATCGACACGCTGCGTGCGCTGCGCGCGCAGCTTGCCGACACGCCGCTCGTGCTGGTGATCGGCGCCGATCAGATGCAGCGTTTCGATACCTGGCGCGAGTGGCGCGAGATCCCGCGCTACGCGCACCTTGCGGTGGCGCGCCGCAACGACGCGGTGCTGACGCTCACCTGGCCGCTGGCGGAGTTCTACAACGCCCACTGGGCGCCGCGGCTGCCGGATGCGCCGGCCGGCAGCGTGCTCGACCTGCCGATGCCGCCGTCGGATGCCTCCGCCACGGAGATCCGCGCGCTGCTCAAGCAGCCGCCGGCGGCGGCGCGCGATGCGCGGCTGGCGCAGCTGCTGCCGCCGGCGGTGCTGGACTATATTCGCGTGCACCACCTGTACGGCTGAGCGCATGGACATCCGCAGACTGCAGCGCGTCGTCGTCGACGCGCTGGAAGACAACA
>JANWUU010000019.1 GCA_025057735.1 Burkholderiaceae bacterium | reverse complement strand
CCGACACCTTGGTGCTGCCGACGTCCGTCACCAGCGCCTGCGCGGGCAGCGCCGGGGCAATCTCCCGCAGCACCTCCGGCACGGCCAGCACCGGGACCGCCAGCAGCACGAGGTCGGCCGCGCGGGCCGCCTCGGCCGCGCCGCCCGCCACCGCATCGATCAGGCCACGCGCGCGCGCTCGTTTGAGCGCCTGCGCGTCCCGGTCATAGCCGATGACCTGCGTGATGCCGCCTGCACGCCAGGCGGCCGCGGCCGAGCCACCGATCAGACCGACGCCGATCAGCCCCAGTTTCACGAGACCGCCGCCAGCGCCTGCCGCAGCGCGTCCAGCAAGCGCGCGTTTTCCTGCGGCAGGCCAACCGTGACGCGCAGCCATTCCGGCAGCCCGTAACTGGCGATCGGTCGCACGATGACGCCGCGCTTCAAAAGCTCCTCGTACACGCGCCCGGCGGGGCCGACCCGCACCATCACGAAGTTGCCATGGCTCGGGACATACGGTAACCGCAACCGCTCAAAGCCCGCACAAAGCTCGGCGAGCCCGCGCTGGTTCAACGCATAGCTGCGGGCAACGAATTCCTCGTCGCCTAGCGCCGCCAGCGCCGCGACCTGAGCCAGCGTGTTGACATTGAACGGCTGCCGCACGCGGTTCAGCAGGTCCGTGACCGGCGCCTGGCCGATGCCGAAGCCGACCCGCAGGCCCGCCAGTCCGAAAGCCTTGGAGAACGTGCGCACCACCAGCAGGTTCGGATACTCGCGCACCCACTGGGTACTGTCGAAACGCAGTTCGGCGGGCAGGTATTCGTTGTAGGCCTCGTCCAGCACGACCAGCACATGCCGCGGCACGCGCGCCAGAAAGGCGGCGAGGCGGTCGGGCGTGACGAACGTGCCGGTCGGATTGTTCGGATTGGCGACGAACACAATGCGCGTGTCCGGCGCCAGCGCGGCGGCCATCGCGTCCAGATCGTGCCCGTAGTCGCGCGCCGGCACGACGATCGCGCGCGCGCCGCGCGCCTGGGTGGCGAGCGCATAGACGGCGAACGCATACTGCGCATAGACGGCGCTCGTGCCGGGGGCGAGCGTGACCGCCGCGGCGAGCTCCAGGATGTCGTTGCTGCCATTGCCGAGCGTGATCCACTCCATCGGCACACGGTAGCGCGCCGCCAGCGCCGCTTTCAGCTCGAAGCCGTTCGCGTCCGGGTAGCGAGCCAGTTCCGTCGCCTGCGCGATCGCCTGCCGCGCCGACGGCGGCATGCCGAGCGGATTCTCGTTGGAGGCCAGCTTGACGATCGAGGCCGGATCGAGCCCGTACTCGCGCGCCAGTTCCTCGATGGGCTTGCCCGCCTGATACGGCGCGAGCGCTCGTATGTAATCGAGCGCTGCCACTCCCATCGGCTCGTCTTGCGATGCCGCTGCCATCGGTCTCTCCGCGTTTATCGGCCGCCGCGCTTACGGCTCCATCGGGTACGACCCGAGACTCTTGTAAAAGGCGCACACGCTGCGCAGTTCTTGCAGCGCCGCTGCCACGCGCGGCTCGCGCTCGTGTCCTTCGACATCGACGTAAAAGTAGTATTCCCAGGCGCCCAAGCGCGCCGGCCGCGACTCGAAGCGCGTCATGCTGACCCCGTGCTGCGCCAGCGGCGCCAGCATGTGATAGACCGCGCCGGCGCGGTTCGGTACCGACAGGATCAGCGAGGTCTTGTCGCGCCCAGTCGGACCCACCTCCTGGTTGCCGAGCACGGCGAAACGCGTCCGGTTCTGCGGATCGTCCTGGATGTGGGCGGCAGCGACCTGCAATCCGTACAGGCTGGCGGCGTTCTCGCCGGCGATCGCCGCCGCGGTCGGGTCGCGCGCGGCGATGCGCGCCGCCTCGGCATTGCTGGCGACCGATTGTTTCTCCACGTGCGGCAGGTGGCGGTTCAGCCACCCCGCACATTGCGCCAGCGTCTGCGGATGCGTGACGATGCGCGTGACGCCCTCCAGGGTGCCGCTTTGCGTCAGCAGGTGGTGACGCACCGGCACCGACACCTCGGCCAGGATCTTCAGCGGCGTCACCAGCAGCAGGTCGAGCGAGCGGCCGACCGCTCCTTCGGTCGAGTTCTCCACCGGCACCACGGCGAAATCGGCGGCGCCCGTTTCGGCGGCGCGGAACACCTCGTCGATCGACAGCGCCGGCGCCCCTTCGACACCGGCGCCGAACTGCTTGACCATCGCCAGTTCGGAAAACGTCCCCGGCGGCCCGAGATAGGCGACCCGCAGCGGCCGCTCCAGCGCGCGGCAGGCCGAGATCACCTCGCGGTAGATGCCCGTGAGCGCCGCCTCGGTGAGCGGCCCGCCGTTGATCTGCGCCACCTTGCGCAGCACTTCCGCCTCGCGCTCGGGGCGGTAAACGGGCGCGTTGCCGTCGCGCTTGATGCGCCCGACCTCCTGCGCCAGGCGGGCGCGCTCGTTCAGCAGTTCCACCAGCCGGCGGTCGATCGCGTCGATCGCCTCGCGCAGCGGCTTCAGTCGCTCGTCCATCACGCGTCGCCGTTGCCGGCGCCGTCGGCTTCGCCGTTGTCGCTTTCCGCCACCCGCTGCAGGCCGGCCAGCTTTTCGCCCTCGCCGAGCGCGATCAGCGTCACCCCCTGGGTGGCGCGCCCCATTTCACGGATCTCCGCCACGCGGGTGCGAATCAGCACGCCGCCGGTGGTGATCAACATGATCTCGTCCTCTGGCCGCACCAGCGTGGCGGCCACCACCCGGCCGTTGCGCTCGGTGGTGGCGATCGCGATCATGCCCTTCGTGCCACGCCCATGCCGGGTGTACTCGGTGATCGGCGTGCGCTTGCCGTAGCCGTTCTCGGTGGCCGTCAGCACGCTCTGCTTCTCGTCCTCGGCCACGGCCATCGCGATCACACTCTGCCCGGGCTCCAGCTGCATGCCGCGCACGCCGCGCGCGGCGCGTCCCATCGGCCGCACGTCGCTTTCATCGAAGCGCACCGCCTTGCCGGCATCCGAGAACAGCATCACGTCGTGCGAACCGTCGGTGATCGCTGCCCCGATCAGGTAGTCGCCCGGCTCCAGATCGACCGCCAGGATGCCCGCTTTGCGCGGATTGGCGAACTCCGCCAGCGGCGTCTTCTTGACCGTGCCCTGCGCGGTGGCCATGAAGACGAAATGCTGCTCGTCGAACTGCTTGACCGGCAGCACGACCGTGATCTTCTCTTCCTCCGCCAGCGGGAACATGTTGACGATCGGCTTGCCGCGCGCGCTGCGCGTGCCCTGCGGCACCTCCCACACCTTCAGCCAATACAGGCGTCCGCGATTGGAAAAGCACAGGATCGTGTCGTGCGTGTTGGCGATGAACAGCTGCTCGATCCAGTCGTCCTCGCGCGTGGCGGCCGCCTGCTTGCCGCGCCCGCCGCGCCGCTGCGCGCGGTAGTCCGCCAGCGGCTGGCTCTTGATGTAGCCGGCGTGCGACAGCGTGACCACCATGTCCTGCGGCGCGATCAGGTCCTCGGTGGCCAGATCCTCGGCGGTGGCCACGATCTGCGAGCGGCGCGCATCGCCGAATTCCTTGGCGAGCGCAGTCAGCTCGTCGGCCACGATCGCGCTGATGCGCTCCGGCTTGGCCAGGATGTCCAGCAGGTCGCCGATTTTGTCCATGACCTCCCGGTACTCCTGGACGATTTTGTCCTGCTCCAGGCCCGTGAGCCGCGCCAGCCGCATCGCCAGGATCTGCTCGGCTTGCGTCTCCGAGAGCCGGTAGCTGCCGTCGGGCTGCAGACCGTAGGCCTCGTCCAGACCGGCGGGCCGGTACTGGGCGCGCTGCGCGCCGGTGCGCGCCAGCATCTCGCGCACCAGCGCCGACTCCCAGCGCCGGCTCATGAGTTCGGCCTTCGCCACCGGCGGCGTGGGGGCCGCCTTGATGATGGCGATGAAGGCGTCGATGTTGGCCAGCGCCACCGCCAGCCCTTCCAGCACGTGGCCGCGCTCGCGCGCCTCGCGCAGCTCGAAGACCGTGCGGCGGGTCACCACCTCGCGCCGGTGCGCGAGGAAGGCCTCCAGCATCTGCTTTAAGTTCAGCAGGCGCGGCGCGCCGTCGACCAGTGCCACCATGTTGATGCCGAAGGTGTCCTGCAGCTGCGTCTGCTTGAACAGGTTGTTCAGCACCACCTCGGGCAGCTCGCCGCGCTTCAGCTCGATGACCACCCGCATGCCGCTCTTGTCGGACTCGTCGCGGATGTCGGCGATGCCCTCCAGCTTCTTGTCGTTGACGAGCTCGGCAATGCGCTCCAGCAG
>JANWUU010000428.1 GCA_025057735.1 Burkholderiaceae bacterium | reverse complement strand
GCCACCGTCTCCTGCACGTGTTCGTTCAGCGCCGAGAAGCGGTCCAGCGACAGCCGCCAGGCGTCGTGCACGCGGCGCGAGATCACCCAGAACGCCGCGGCCATCAGCGGAAACGGCAGCAGCGCCGCGAGCGTCAGCCGCCAGTCGATGCCGAGCGTCATCATGCCGACCACCAGCACCAGCGTGAGCGTGCCGTCGAAACCGGCGAGGAAGGCTTCGCCGGCGGCCATTTCGATCGCGTCGACGTCGTTGGTGGCGCGCGCCATCAGATCGCCCGTGCGCTGGCGCAGGAAAAACGCCGGACCCTGCTGCGTTAGCCGCGCATAGAGCTGCGTGCGCAACTGCCCGCCGAGCCGGTAGGCGGCCGAGAACAGCTGCGTGCGCCAGCCCACGCGCAGGAAGTAGATCGCCGCGCCGGCCGCTGCCAGCAGCGCGAGCTCGCGCGCCAGCGCCCCGCCGCCGACCTCGCCGGCCACCAGCGCATCGACGATGTGCCCGACCTGGCGCGGGATCCAGACCGTCAGCAGCGCCACACCGACCAGCATCAGCGCGGAGGCGGTGTACGCGCGCCAGTGGCGGCGCGCGAATGCCAGCAGCAGACGGGTCAGGGAGACGGACACTAGATCTTCGATGCCGCGGCACAGTTGCACCGGGTGCCGCAAGCGTAATGGACCCACGCAGAGCGCGGCGATTGTATGAAGTTCGGTTGCACGCGCGCCCGCACCGCCGCCGCAGGGCGCTGCGCGCGCTGCGGCGGCGACGCCCGTGCGGAGGCGCTGCTGCGCTTAGATATCGGCCGCGGCGGCGCCCTTAGGACATCCCGCGCCCCAGCGTGGCCACTGCCACCGTCAGCACGCCGAGCATCAGATTGACCGTGACCAGCCTGCGGATCGTCTCCAGCCGCGCGGCGGCCTGCGGCCACTGCTGCTCAGCCACTGCCGCGCGCAGCCGGGGAAACGGCACCGTGCGGATGTACATGAAGATCGCGCTCATCAGCAGTCCGAGCGCGAACATGGCGTGCGTGGACGGCGGCACGGCGCGCCAGCCGCCCGCAAGCAGAATCATCGCCACGCCACTGCCCAGCAGGACCAGAACGCTCGCCAGCACCCAGCCAAAGAAGCGCGTCAGCACGCCGGAGAGCAGCGGCAGCCGCTGCGGCGGCGGCAGCAGCGCCACCGCGGCCGGTCGTACCGCGAAATGCATCAGGAACATCCCACCCACCCAAATCAGCACGGCCAGCAGGTGCAGGAACCGCAGCAGGTCATACGGCATGGCCGATCCTTTCCTCGCCCCGCCGGTCGACGCTCACGGCAAGCGCAGCGTCTGCCCATGGCGCAGTGTGACGAATGCATCGGGGTCGAGCCCCAGCCGCTGCCGCGCCACGGCGAGGTCGTGCACCGCCTGGTCGAGCGGCTCGTCGGTCAGCTGGAACGTGCCCCAGTGAATGCCCAGCGACCGCCGCGCGCCGACGTCGCGGTGAATACGCACGGCCTCCTCTGGGTTAACGTGCTGCGCGCGCATGAACCAGCGCGGTTCGTAGCCGCCGATCGGCAACAGCGCCAGATCGATGGGCGCAAAACGCGCGCCGATGGCGCGGAACAGCGGCTCCGAATACCCGGTGTCGCCGGCGAAATACACCCGGCGCAGCGCGCCACCGGCCATGCCCTCGATGACGAACCCGCCCCATAAGGTGGTGTTGGCGTCGCGCAGCGTGCGGCGGCTCCAGTGCTGCGCCGGCGTCAGGTAGATCGTCACGCCCGCCGCCTCGGTGCGCTCCCACCAGTCCAACGCGCGCGCATTCGTGATGCCGACCTCAGACAGCCAGCGTTCGATGCCGAGCGGCACGACGAACAGCGGCGGACCGCCCGGCTGCGCCGCGAGCGCCCGCACCGAGGCCTCGTCCAGATGGTCGTAATGGTTGTGCGAGATCAACACGACGTCGATGCGCGGCAGGTCCGCCAGCGCGACGCCGGGCGGCTGATGCCGCTTCGGCCCGGCCCACTGCACCGGCGAGGCGCGCGCAGAAAAATGCGGGTCGGTCAGCACGTTGACCGCGCCGATCTGCACCAGCGCGGTGGCGTGCCCGATCCAGGTCACCGCGAAGTGGTTGCCGGCGGCACGCAGGAAAGCCAGATCCGGCACCACCGGCGACAGGTCAAGCCGCGGCGGTTCTATCGGGCGCGCGGCGCGCTCGCGCCGCCAGCGCAGGAAATCGCCGAGCGGCCGCGGGGCAACGGCCTGCGGGTCGAGATTGCGGAATCCGTCGGGCCGGTGGTGCGGCTTGGCCGGGTCGTAGTACGGATTGGTGCTCATGCAGCCGCCGACCGCAAGCGAAAGCGCCAGCAGCAGCGCACGCATCAGACGCCTGCGGCTGCCGGCGCTTTCCACGCGGCGCTGGGCTTGAAGCCGGATTTGATCAGCGTGCCTTTGCGTGCCCGCTGACCAACATGGGCCTGCAGCTCCGCGCCGCTCACGGTCAGCGTCAGCGGCTTGTTGCGGTAGGTGCCCGCCACGACGATGCCGGCGTCGTGGCAGGGCACGGCGGCGATCATCGTCTCGCCGTCGTCCAACCCCATGAACGTGACGCCGCGGCCGCCGCCAGCCTGCGCCTTGATTTCCTGGGCGGCGAACACGAGCAGGCGTCCCTTCTCGGAGATGCAGGCGATGCGGTCGTCGCGCGCCGCATCGACGAGCTGCGGCCGCAGCGGCAGCGCGCCGTCCTCCACCGTGATGAACTGCTTGCCGCCGCGCACGCGCGACAGCAGGTCGCCGAGCGTGCAGGCAAAGCCATGACCGCTGCTGGTGGCCAGCAGCAGCGGCGCGGCCGCCGGCCCAGCCACGTAACCGACCAGGCGCGTGCCGGCCTCCAGATCGATCAGCGAGGTCACCGGCGCGCCGTCGCCGCGCGCCGACGGCAGTTGCGCCACCGGCACGGTGTAGACGCGCCCGTTGCTGCCGACCGCCACCAGGTGATCGACGGTGCGACACTCGAACGCGCCGTACAGCGCATCGCCCGGCTTGAACGTGAACTGCGCGGGGTCGTGGCCGTGGCCGCTGCGCGCGCGCGCGAAGCCGCGCTCGGAGACGATCACCGTCACCGGCTCGTCGACCACCTTCACCTCCACCGCCGCGCGCTGGGCCGGCTCGATGCGCGTGCGGCGCGCGTCGCCGTACTTCTTGGCGTCCTCGTCGAACTCCTTGCCGATCTGCCGCCGCAGCGCCGCCTCCGAGCCGAGCAGCTTTTGCAGCGCCTCCTCGTCCTTGCGCAGCTCCGCCAGTTCCTGCTCGATCTTGCTGCCTTCGAGCTTCGCCAATTGGCGCAGCCGCAGCTCCAGGATGTCCTCGGCCTGCCGCTCGGTCAGCCCGAAGGTTTGCATCAGCTGCGGCTTCGGCTCATCGGCATTGCGGATGACCTTGATCACGCGGTCGATGTCCAGCAGGACCTGCCGCCGTCCCTCCAGGATGTGGATGCGGTCCTGCACCCTGTTCAGGCGGTGCTGGGTGCGCCGGCGCACGGTCTCGACGCGGAATTCGATCCATTCGGTCAGGATCTCCGCCAGCGCCTTCTGCCGCGGCCGGCCGTCGCGCCCGATCATGACCAGGTTGACCGGCACGCCCGCCTCCATCGAGGTGTGCGCCAGCAGCATGTTGACGAATTCCTGCCGATCCACGCGCGAGGTGCGCGGCTCGAACACCAGCCGCACCGGCGCCTCCTTGCCGGCCTCGTCGCGCACCGACTCCAGCATCGACAGCACGAGCGCGCGTGTCTGCTGCTGCTCCGGGGTGAGCGACTTCTTGCCCGGCTTCACTTTCGGATTGGTCAGTTCCTCGATTTCCTCCAGCACCCTCTGCGCGGAGGTGTTCGGCGGCAACTCGTGGACCACCAGCTGCCACTGGCCGCGCGCCAGCTCTTCGAAGGTGTAACGCGCGCGCACTTTCAGGCTGCCGCGGCCGGTGGCATACACCTCGCGGATCTCCTCCGGGGCGGAGATGATCTGCCCGCCGCCCGGGAAGTCGGGCCCCGGCAACACGGCCAGCAGCTCATCCAGTCCGGTCTTTGGATCGCGCAGCAGCAGCTGCAGCGCCGCCACCACCTCGCGCAGGTTGTGCGAGGGAATCTCGGTGGCCAGGCCGACCGCGATGCCGGAGGCGCCGTTGAGCAGTACAAAGGGCAGCCGCGCCGGCAGCAGCTTCGGCTCGGTGAACGCGCCGTCGTAGTTGGGCGCGAAATCCACCGTGCCTTCCTCGAGCTCGTCCAGCAGCAGGCGCGCGATCGGCGTCAGGCGCGCTTCCGTATAGCGCATCGCCGCCGCGGCGTCGCCGTCGCGCGAGCCGAAGTTGCCGTGGCCGTCGATCAGCGGATAGCGCAGCGAGAAATCCTGCGCCATGCGCACCAGCGCGTCGTAGGCGGCGGCGTCCCCGTGCGGATGGAACTTGCCGAGCACGTCGCCGACCACCCGCGCGCTCTTCACCGGCTTGGCCGTCGGGCCGAGCCCCATGTCGTGCATCGCGTACAGGATGCGCCGCTGCACCGGCTTCTGCCCGTCGGCGATGTCCGGCAGCGCGCGTCCCTTCACCACCGAGACCGCGTAATCGAGGTACGCGCGGCTGGCGAAGGCCGCCAGCGCCAGCGCCTGGTCGTCGTCCTGGGGCTTGAAAAGGGTTTGTTGTTCCGCCATCGGGTCGATCGAGAGTGGGAAGCCAGGGGCCGGCG
>JANWUU010000389.1 GCA_025057735.1 Burkholderiaceae bacterium | reverse complement strand
GGCGTGATGTTCGGGATGAATGCCATCGTCGCGCAAGGCGAGGGCTGCGAGCTGCGCGTCGGCGATGCGGTCGAGGTGGAGCTTGCGCTGTGAGGCGGGCGCGGCCGACGCGACGCGCGTTCCTGCTCGGCAGCGCCGCAGCGGTATTGGCCGCAGCGGCACGCGCGCAGGACATCGAGGTCATCGCCCTGCGGCATCGCCCGGCCGAGCAGGTCCTGCCGCTGCTGCGGCCGTTTCTCGAACCAGGCGGGGCCGTCAGCGGCCAGGGCTTTCAGCTCTTCCTGCGCACGTCGCCTGAAAACGGGCGGCAGCTCAAGGCGCTGCTGGCCGCGATCGACCGCCCGCCGCGCGAGCTGTTGATCACGGTGCGGCAGGAGCGCGCAGATGACCGCGAAGAACGCCGCCTCAGCGCCGACGGTGGCGTGATCGTCAGCACCCGGCGCGTGGAAGGAAACGTGACGGTGGAAGCAGACAACGCACGCACCGTCGGCACCGGCCGCAGCGAGCAGCGCATCCGCGTCATGGAAGGTGCGCGTGCGTACATCGCGCTCGGAATCGCGGTGCCGCTGACTTTCCGCCGCTATCTGGTGACGCCGCAGGGGCTGACCGCGGTGGATGGCACGGTCTACTACGAGGCCGTGACCGGCTTTCACGCCACGCCGCGCATCGCCGGCGAACTGGTGACGCTGGAGCTTGCGCCGGTGCAGACGGAGCTTGCCGCGGGCGTCGTCGAAAGCACGCGCCTGCAGACCTCCGTGCAGGGCCGGCTCGGGGAGTGGATCGCCGTCGGCGACGCCGACGCGCGCAGCGAGACGCGCGCCTCCGGGCTGCTGTCGGAGCGGGCGCGCACGCAGGCGGCGCAGCGCGGCGTCTGGCTGAAGGTCGACGAAGTGCCGCCCGCCCGCTGAGCGATCTGACGGTTACCGCGGCGGCGCGGCGCCGTAGGTCGCGCGCCGCCACAACGCCTCGACCGGACCTTGCCCGAAGCGGGCGATCCATGCGCGGCTCGCAGCAATCTGCACCAGCACGATCGCCAGCGCCAACAGCGCGAGCTGCGCCCGGCTGACACTCTCGCCCCATCCAAGACCCCAGCCTGACAGCAGCGCGCCCGTCGCCACCGACTGCAGCAGATAGTTGGTCAGCGGCATGCGGCCAGCCGGTGCCAGCCAGCGGATCGCCGCCGCCACGGCCGGCCGCCCGCGCAGCCAAACGAAGGCGGCCACATACAGGCAGGCGACGGCGGTGCCGAAGAACTGCACCGCGTAGCCGGCCGCATTCGGCAGGCCCGGCTCCCGCACCACGGACGTGAAGGTCAGCCAGGCGCCGACCGCGGCCACGGGCAGCGCCAGCACGCCGAGCGCGGTGGCGGCGCGCCACAGCCGGCGGTGGCGCTGCGGACGCGCCAGCCAGCCGAGCCGCGCCGCCAGCACGCCGAGCAGGAACAGCCCGAGCACCTGCGGCAACGCCAGCAGCAGCATCGAGACCAGCACGGTCAGGAAATCGCCCGCGCGCTGCGGCAGCTGCTCGAGATATGTGCCGGCCGCATAGGTACCGAAGGCCTCCAGCACGTCGGCGGGGATGGTGTCGGTGTGCGCCACGGCATCGCGCGCCGCCTCCGTCACGGCGGCGGCGCCGACGGCGATCGCCGCCGCCAGCGCCCACATCAGCAGTGCAAGGCGCAGCAGCCGCGCCGGCCGGCGCGCCAGCAGCGGCGCCAGCAGAAAGCCGCACAGCGCATAAAAAGTCAGGATGTCGCCGTAGTACCGCAGCAGGCCGTGCGCGACGCCAACCGCGAGCAGGAAGCGCAGGCGTCGGCGATAGGTTGCGAGCGCCTGCACGACAGCGGCTGCCGCGCGCCGCCGCAGCGCCTTGAACTGCAGCGCGGCGCCGAAGCCGAACAGGAAAGCGAAGATCGACAGGAACTTGCCGGCGACCAGCGTTCCGACCGCCAGATGGGTGGCGGCATCCAGCGCCGTGGGCAGCGCGAGGAAGTATCCGAGCGGATCGCCGGCGCCCCAGACGAAGGACTGGATGTTGACCTGCAGGATGCCGAACAGCGCGAAGGCGCGCAGCGCGTCGACGATCGGCAGGCGCTGGCCGGCCGCGTCAGCCAGAGACGGCTCCGCCCAGTTGCGCGATCTTCGCCTTCAGCCAGCGCTCGACCGACGGAAAGACGAACTTGCTGACGTCGCCGCCCAGCATCGCGATCTCGCGCACGATCGAGCCGGAGATGAACTGGTACTGGTCCGACGGCGTCATGAACATCGTCTCCACCTCCGGCAGCAGGTAGCGGTTCATGCCGGCCAGTTGGAACTCGTATTCAAAATCGCTGACGGCGCGCAGCCCGCGCACGATCACGCGCGCGTTCTGCTCGCGCACGAAATCCTTCAGCAGCCCGCGGAAGCCACCCACCTCGACGTTCGGATAGTGGCCCAGCACCTCGCGCGCAATCGTCAGGCGCTCCTCGAGCGTGAAAAACGGCTTCTTCGCGCGGCTGTCGGCGATGCCCACCACCAGCTTCGTGAACAGGCCGGCGGCGCGCCGCACGATGTCCTCGTGCCCGCGCGTCAATGGATCGAACGTGCCTGGATAGACGGCGATGACCATCGGCGAACCCTCCCCTGCCGGCGACCGATTATTCAGCAGCGAGCAGATGAAAACAAACGCGGCCGGCGCGCTGCGCCCGCACGATGCGCAGATCCAACGG
>JANWUU010000379.1 GCA_025057735.1 Burkholderiaceae bacterium | reverse complement strand
CCGCTGGTGCTGATCGCCGAGGTCGACTCCGTCGCGCAGGCGATCGAACTGGCGAACGCCTCGGACTACGGCCTGACCGCGGGCTTCTATGGCGCGGTCGACGAGATCGAGGAGTTTCTGGACCGCATCGAGGCCGGCGTGGTCTATGTCAACCGCCCGCAAGGGGCCACCACCGGCGCGTGGCCCGGCTATCAGCCCTTCGGCGGCTGGAAAGCGAGCGGGACGACCGGCAAGGCGATCGGCTCCTTTTGGTACCTGCCGCAGTATCTGCGCGAGCAGTCGCAGACCGTGGTCGAATGATGGGATTCATCGCGGCCGTTACGCCGCGAGCGCGTGCGTCAGCTCGGCGGCACCCACCGCGCGACAGCCGGCCGCGTTCTGCCCGCACCACAGCGGTGAGAAATCGCCGTTGCCCCTTGCCTCGGCCGCCGCGCGCAGGGGCGCCAGCGCTGTGGCCGCGAGCGGGAAGGGCGGCGCGGCATCCTGCATCGGGCCGAGATCGCGCATCAGCCGGTTCACGATTCCACGCGCCGGCCGGCCCGTAAAAAGGTTGGTCAGCGCCGTATGGCGCGCGGCCTCGCTTTGCAGCGCGGCGCGGTGCACGGCGCTGGTCGTGGCCTCCGGGCAGAGCAGGTAGGCGGTGCCGACCTGCACACCGGCTGCGCCCAGCGCGAACGCCGCCGCCACCGCGGCGGCGTCGGCGATGCCACCGGCGGCGATCACCGGCAGGTCCACGGCGCGTACGACTTGCGGCAGCAGGGCGAACGTACCGGCCTGTTCGGTCAAATCATCGGACAGGAAATGCCCGCGGTGGCCGCCGGCCTCCAGTCCCTGCGCGATGACGACGTCCACACCTCGGTCCTGCAGCCAGCGCGCCTCCCGTACCGTCGTGGCCGAGGACATCACGACGGCACCCGTGGCCTTCACGCGCGCCAGCAGCGCCGGCGCCGGCAGCCCGAAATGGAAGCTCACCACCGGCGGCCGCAGCGCCTCCACCAGTTCAGCGGCCTGTTCGTCGAAGGGGCGGCGCGCCGGCGCGGCGGCGCCCTGCGGCGGGTCGAGCCCGAACTCGTCGTAGTACGGCGCCAACAACGCGCGCCAGCGCGCTTCACGGCGCGCATCGGGCTCGGGCGGTCGGTGACAGAAGAAGTTCAGGTTAAATGGTTTGCGCGTGGCCGCGCGGATCCGCTCGACCTCGGCGCGCACCGCTCCCGGGGCAAGCATCGCGCAGGGCAGCGAACCCAACCCGCCGGCGGCGGAGACGGCAATCGCGAGCGCCGCATCCTGCACGCCGGCCATCGGCGCCTGCACGATCGGCAGTTCGACTTGCAACAGATCCCGCAGGGCGTTTCGCATCGTAGGTCGCGCGCCGCCTGCGCGCGCGGTCATGACGCGCTTGGGCCGCCACCAGACGGCCCGCCCCGGCGCGGCGACCGGCGGCGGTCAGAAGAATAGCGACTCCACCACCTTGCCGTTGACGCTGATGTCGCACTTGTCGGCCGCCCGGCCGCGCGCGCCCTGTACGGCGGCGGCGACGCCGCCGGCGATGCCGCCCATGTCGCTGAGCACGGAGCCGAAGTAACAGTCGCCGTCAATGGCCAGCGAACGATAGTTGGCGTTCAGCCGCTGTGTCGGCATGTACGGCGGGAAACGGCCGCGCAGCAGGGGTCACCGTTGACAGTAATCGTCAGGTCGCGCTCGCGCGGTTGTACGTGGCGCCGAACTCGAGTTTCTGGCCGTCAACGACCACGCTGTTCGACTGCGCCGACCGCATCGGCGTTGCGCAGGCCGCCAGCGCCAGGGCGAGCAATGTCCTCCACTTTGATGTTGGGTTGCTGTTGGGATGGGGGAAGCCGGGCGCGATGCCCGAACAGCGGCCGCAGGCGGACGGCGACGGCGGCTGCGCCATTGAAGCACAGCGGGCGGCGCGCGGACAGTAATCGACGGCACACGAAGTCCGATAGTCGGACACTCGGACTAGCCGTGCATGAAGCGGGCGTCGCGCCGGCGCGAGGACCCGCCGTCGAGGCCGGCCAGCGGCTACAGTGGCTTCTTCAGCGCGTGGCCGATCTCGCCGACGATGCCACGCCGGAATGCGAGGACGCAGACGACGAAGATGACGCCCTGCGTGATCGTCACCCAGGCGCCCAGTTGCGCCAGATAATTCTGCATCGTGACGATCAGCGCCGCGCCGACCACCGGACCGAATACGGTGCCGAGGCCGCCGAGCAGTGTCATCAGCACCACCTCGCCGGACATCGTCCAGTGCACGTCGGTGAGCGAGGCGAGCTGGAAGACGATCGATTTGGTGCCGCCGGCCAAGCCCGACAGCGCCGCCGACAGCGCAAAGGCGAGCAGCTTGTACTTGTCCGTGTCGTAGCCGAGGGAGATGGCGCGGTTTTCGTTCTCGCGGATCGCCTTTAACACCTGACCGAAGGGCGAGTGGACGATGCGGTAGATCAAAAGGAAGCCACCGAGGAAGATCGCCAGCACGAACGGGTACATCGCACTGGCCGGCCGCAGATCGATCAGGCCGAACAGGTGACCGCGCGGCACCGCCTGGATGCCGTCCTCGCCGCCGGTGAAGGGCGCCTGCAGGTAAAAGAAGTACATCATCTGCGCGAGCGCCAGCGTGATCATCGCGAAGTAGATCCCCTGGCGGCGGATGGCCAGTGCGCCGGCCACCACGCCGAGCGCGGTCGCGCAGCCGACCGCGAACAGGATCGCCAGTTCGGGGGTGAAGCCCCACACCTTGGCGGCATGGGCGGCGGCATAGCCGGCGGTGCCGAAAAACATCGCGTGCCCGAAGGACAACAGCCCGACATAACCGATCAGCAG
>JANWUU010000331.1 GCA_025057735.1 Burkholderiaceae bacterium | reverse complement strand
GAATACTTTCCGCGCGTCTTCGGACCGAGCGGCGATCAGCCGCTCGATGCGGCCATCGTGCGCACACGGTTTGCCGAGCTCGCCGCCGAGATCGAACGCGCCACCGGGCAGAAGAAAACGCCCGAGCAGGTGGCCGCCGGCTTTCTGCAGATCGCGGTCGGCAACATGGCCGAGGCGATCAAACGCATCTCCGTGCAGCGCGGGCATGACGTGACGCGCTACACGCTGACGGTGTTCGGCGGCGCCGGCGGCCAGCATGCCTGCGCGGTGGCCGACGCGCTCGGCATGACCTCGATCTTCGTGCATCCGCTCGCCGGCGTGTTGTCGGCATACGGCATGGGGCTGGCGGATCAGGCGGTGCTGCGTGAGGCCACCGTGGAGAGTCCGCTGCTGCCGCAGACGATGCCGCTGGTCGAGGCGAGGCTCGCGGCCCTCGTGGAGGCGGCCAGCGCGGAGCTCGTGGCGCAGGGCGTGCCGCGCGAGCGCATCCGTCTGCAGCGGCGCGTATACCTGAAGTACGAGGGCACCGACACGGCGCTGCCGGTCCCGTTCGATGCGCTGCCCGCCATGGTGGCGCAGTTTGAGGCGGCATACACGGCACGCTTCTCGTTTTTGATGCGCGAGCGGCGCCTGGTCGTGGAGACCGTCGCGGTGGAGGCGTTGGGCGGGGGCGAGGCGATGGATCCCGGCGGCGCCGCCGTCGCCGCGGGCGGCGAAGCCCTTGCCCCGGCCGCCTTCGTGCAGGCGTATTTCGAGGGCCAGTGGATGCGAACGCCGCTGTACCTGCGCGCGCGGATGCGCGCCGGCGATGCGATCGACGGGCCGGCCATCGTGGCGGAAGAGAACGCCACGACGGTGATCGAACCCGGCTGGCGGGCGCAACTGACGCCGTCCGGATCCTTGATCCTGCGCCGCGTGGCGGCGCGGCCGGCGCGGCGGGCGGTCGGCACCCAGGTCGATCCGGTGATGCTGGAGGTCTTCAACAACCTGTTCATGTCGATTGCCGAGCAGATGGGGGTGCGGCTGCAGAACACCGCCTACTCGGTGAACATTAAAGAGCGGCTCGATTTTTCCTGCGCCCTGTTCGACGCCGACGGCAACCTGATCGCCAATGCGCCGCACATGCCGGTGCACCTGGGCTCGATGAGCGAGTCGATCAAGACCGTGATGCGCGCCAACGCGGGCCGCATGAAGCCGGGCGATGCCTACGTCGTGAACGATCCGTATCACGGCGGCACGCACCTGCCCGATGTCACGGTGATCACGCCGGTGTTCGACCGCGCCGGCCGCGAGGTGCTGTTCTACGTCGCCTCGCGCGGGCACCACGCCGACATCGGCGGTATCACGCCAGGCTCGATGCCGCCGTTTTCTAAGACGCTGGACGAAGAGGGCGTGTTGTTCACCAATTTCCTGCTGGTCGAAGGTCAGGGTGTGGGCCAGCCTGGCCGCCTGCGAGAGGCGGAGTGCCTGGCGCTGCTGACCCGCGGCCCGTATCCGGCACGCAACCCGCAGCAGAACCTGGCGGATCTCAAGGCGCAGATCGCCGCCAACGAGAAGGGACGCGAAGAACTGCTGCGGATGGTGGACCAGTACGGGTTGGACGTGGTGCGCGCCTACATGCGGCACGTGCAGGACAACGCCGAGGAATCGGTGCGGCGGGTCATCGGCGTGCTGCGCGACGGCGCCTTCGAGTACCGGCTCGACAACGGCGCGACCATCCGCGTGCGCATCACGGTGGACCGGTCCGCGCGGCAGGCGACGATCGACTTCACCGGGACTTCGCCGCAGCAGCCGAACAACTTCAACGCGCCGTCGGCGATCTGCGTGGCGGCCGTGCTGTACGTGTTCCGCACGCTCGTTGACGACGAAATCCCGCTCAACAGCGGCTGCCTGAAGCCGCTGCGCCTCGTGATCCCCGCGGGTTCGATGCTCGCTCCCCGCTACCCGGCCGCCGTGGTGGCCGGCAACGTCGAGACCTCCAGCTGCATCACCAACGCCCTGTACGGCGCGCTCGGCGTGCTTGCTTCCGCGCAGGGGACGATGAACAACTTCACCTTCGGCAACGCGCGCCACCAGTACTACGAGACCGTCGCTGGCGGCTCGGGTGCCGGCATCCTCGATCTGGCGGCGGGCGCGCAGTCGCGCGAGGGATTCGACGGTACCGACGTCGTGCAGACGCACATGACGAATTCGCGCCTGACCGACCCGGAAGTGCTGGAATTGCGCTTCCCCGTGCGCCTGGAGAGCTACGAAATTCGTCATGGCTCTGGCGGTGCGGGCCGCTGGCGCGGCGGCAACGGCGGTATACGTCGCATCCGGTTCCTGGAGCCGATGACCGCCTCGATCCTGTCGAACAACCGCGTGGTTCGGCCCTTCGGGCTGGCCGGTGGCCGGGCCGGCGCGCCCGGTCGCAACCGCGTGCTGCGCGCCGATGGCCGCGTCGAGGAGCTGCCGCACATCGGCAGCGCCGAGATGGCCGCCGGCGACATCTTCGAGATCCACACCCCGGGCGGCGGCGGCTTCGGCGCGCCGCCATCCTGAGGAAGCGGCAAATTCTCGCTGCGCGCGGGAGCAATTCGCGCGATCCCGCACGCAGCGCGCTTTCGATAATCGCCCGCGGACTCTTCGCGAGCGAGCGATGAACGCGCCGGAAAAATTGCACCTGGGCACGGGCAGCATCCTGGGCACGCTGGCTATCTGTTACGCGCCGTTGATCGACGCCAAGCGCAAGGCGATCGGCACCCGGCTGACCGTCCTGTCGATGCGCCCGCAGGACCGGCCGTCCATCGGCGCCGTGCTGGCCGCGCTCAATGCCGTCTGGCCGCAGTCCAGCGCGCCGATCCTAGTCGCGCCGTTGGACGCGGAATTCGACCGCTCGGCCGAAGGCTGGACGCCGGCGCGTAACGCGATCCTGGAGATTCCGAGCGTGGCGCTGCGCGATCCGGACGTGCAACTGCTGGCGCAACGGCTGTTCCGCGACGGCAAGCGGCTGGCGCTGCGCGGGCGTCCCGATTCGCCGTTGCCGCCCGCACTGTTGTCCTGTTTCGAATACGCGCTGATCCACATCGCCGAGGACCGGCGCGCCGGCGAGGAGATCGCACGTGCCGTCGGCGGTTCCTCGCGCCGGATCCCATTCATCATCACCGGCGTGCAGACGGTGGCCGACATCGATGCGGCGTTCGCGCGCGGGGCGGCCGCCAGCGTGGGTTGGCCGCTGGACGACGCGCTGCACCGGCAGGTGCGTCCGCTACAGCCAGGCCAGGCGGTGGTGCTGGAACTGCTGCGCCTGGTGCGCGACGACGCGGAACTGGCCAAGATCGAGGCCACCTTAAAGCGCGATCCGGCGCTCGCCTTCAAGCTGCTGCGGCTGGTGAATTCGGCCGCGTTCGGCCTGCCGGTGCAGATCACCAGCTTCCAGCATGCGGTGATGATGCTCGGCTACAAGAAGATGATGCGCTGGCTGTCGCTGCTGCTCGCCACCGCGAGCAAGGACGCCAATACCTACCCGCTGATGCACGCGTCGATCCGGCGCGGCCTGTTCCTGGAGTATCTCGGCGCGCGCGACGGCGAGTCCGAGCTGCGTGACGAGCTGTTCATCACGGGCGCCTTCTCGATGCTGGACCGGATCACCGGCGCCTCCTTCGAGCAGCTCTTCGAGTTGATCGCCCTGCCGGAAAACGTGGTCGACGCGATCGTGCATCGCCGGGGACCGCACGCGCCGTTTCTGACACTGATCGAGGCGATCGAACGCTCCGATCCGATCGGCATCGCGCGCCAGCTCGATGCGCTGGCCGTGCCGATCGGCGCCTGCAACCAGGCGCTGCTGAAAGCGATGGCGGCGGCCAACACGCTGGACGCCGACTTATAGCGCGGCGGCGCGTCTCCGGGGTCAGCCGCCCCACGCGGCGGCATTCGCCGCCGGCTGTGACCGCGCCGACGCCGGCAGCAGCCGCTCCAGCAGCGCGACCACCTCGAACACGGCGTTGTTGCGCAGGCCGCGTACGCGCTGCCGGTACGCGTCCAGGTCCTCGAGCAGCGCCAGCACCGCCGGCCGCAGCCGGCGCACCGAGGGGACGACAAGCCCCAGACCGTACTCGCGCACCCACTGCGTGTTGTAGCGCTCCTGCGGCATGGTGGCGGCGTTGCAGAAGGTGATGACCGGCAGCCCGAGATGCACGGCTTCGCTCAGGCTGCCCGGGCCCGGCTTGCCGATGAAAAAATCGCCGAGCTGCAGATAGCGCCGCATTTCGGACGTGAAGCCGACCACCGCCCGCGCGGCCTGCCCGCGGGCCGCGCGCAGTTTCTGCGCCAGCGCCGCGTTGTGGCCGCACAGCAGCACGAGCTGGATGTCCGGCAGCGCACGGGCGATCGCGCGCATGGCCGGCGACCCGTAGCCACCGAACGACACGACGCCCGTGACGCGCTCCGGGCGCAGGCCGAGGGCCTGCCGCTCCGCGGCCGTGCTGGCTGCCACCGGCCCATAGAAACTCGGGTGCAGCATCATCCCCGAGACCCGGTGGATGCGCGGCTCCGGTACCCCCTGCGCGCGCGCCTGCTCGACGGCCCGCGCCGTGCCGCAGACGACGTGCTGTTCGGTCTGCGGCTCGATCCAGAAATGTGGCGGGTGGTCGGCGAGGTCGGTGAGCACGGTCACGTAGGGGGTGCCCGGCAGCGCCAGCTGCACGCTATCCGCGAGCGGCCGGTTGAAGTTGGGAATCACCGAGACCACCAGATCCGGACGCGTCCGCTCCCAGTAGGGCTGCAGCCGGCGCGTCATCAGGGCGCGGCCGGCACGCACCGTCGCCTGCAGCAGGCGCAGTTCCTGCGCCAGCCCGAGCGTCAGGCCGCGCCGCAGCCGAAGGTTGTACAGATCCTCCGGCGCGATACCGGTGACGCGCCGGAAACGGCGCTGCGGGTCGAGGAGGTCGAACAGGTTGACGGTGTTGACCTGCCAGTGCGGATGACGCTGCGCGATGGCGGCGGCAAGCGCGCTTGCGGCGGCCCGATGACCACCGCCCGCGTTGAAGGTTACGATCTCGATGCGCGCCATCCTATGCCCGCGCTGCCGCAACGCCCCGATCGTGGTCACCATCGATGACGGCGGCATGACAGGGCGGCCGGCGCAGACGCGCCCGATACAATCGCCGCCGGTGCGCGCCTGACGGCCGCCTGCCACGCCCAACCGATGCCCGCCGAATCCCGTGTCTACGCGTTCGAGGGGCCGAACGCGCTCAGCGCTTTCCGCGCCGATGCCCTGATCGCCCGCCTGCAGCCGCTTGCGCCCGTGACGGCGGTGCGCGCCCGCTACGTGCACTTCGTGCATGCCGCGCGCGCGCTCGACGAGATCGAGCTCAACCGCCTGCGGGGGCTGCTGACCTACGGCGAGCCTTTCGCGGCGGACGTGCCGCCGCAGGCGATGGCGCTGCTCGTCGCCCCCCGACTCGGCACCGTATCGCCATGGGCCAGCAAGGCCACCGACATCGCGCACAACTGCGGGCTGGATGCCGTGCTGCGTATCGAACGCGGTACACGGTACTGGATCGCGGTGACCGGGCGACTGGATGCGGCGCGGCGGGCCGCCATCGGTGCACTGCTGTACGACCGCATGACCGAGATCCTGCTCGAAGGCGATGCCGATCCGGCCGATCTTTTCCGCGCGGGAACGCCCAGGCCAATGCAGCGCATCGGGCTCGCCCGCGAGGGCAGGGCGGCCCTGGAGCGCGCCAACCGCGAGATGGGGCTGGCGCTCGCCGAGGACGAGATCGACTACCTGCTTGCGGTCTACCGCGACCTGGGTCGCGATCCGACCGACGTCGAGCTGATGATGTTCGCGCAGGCCAATTCCGAGCACTGTCGGCACAAGATCTTCAACGCCGAGTGGATCGTCGATGGCGAGCGCAAGCGCGATTCGCTGTTCGCGCTGATCCGGGCCACCCACGCGGCGGCACCGCAGGGCACCGTGGTCGCCTACCGCGACAACGCGGCGGTGATCGAAGGCGGCGCGGTGCAAAGGCTGCTGCCGGGTGCGGATCACGCGGTCGGCATCGAATACCGGCGCGTGTCGGAGGTCGCGCACCTCGTCTTCAAGGTCGAGACGCACAACCATCCGACCGCCATCTCGCCGTTTCCGGGAGCGGCCACGGGCGCCGGCGGCGAGATTCGCGACGAGGGCGCCACCGGCCGGGGCGCGCGGCCCAAGGCCGGCCTGTGCGGCTTCTCCGTCTCGCACTTGCGGCTGCCGGGGGCGCGGCGGGACTGGGAACTCGACCACGACGTGGTCGCGGGCACCCGCAGCGAACACGATCTGGGCTTTCCTGGCCGCATCGCCACCGCGCTGTCGATCATGCTGGAGGGGCCGATCGGCGCCGCCTCGTTCAATAACGAATTCGGACGCCCGAACCTGCTTGGCTATTTCCGCGGTTACGAGCAGAACGTCGGCGGCGTGCGCTACGGCTATCACAAACCGATCATGATCGCCGGCGGCATCGGCAGCATCCGCGCCCCGCTGGTCGAGAAGGCGCCCCTGCCGGCTGGCGCCCTGCTGGTGCAGTTGGGCGGGCCCGGCATGCGCATCGGCCTCGGCGGCGGCGCGGCATCCAGCATGGGGGTGGGCAGCAACACCGAGCAGCTCGATTTCGATTCCGTCCAGCGCGGCAACGCCGAGATGCAGCGGCGCGCGCAGGAAGTCATCGACCGCTGCGCGGCGCTGGGCGAGGGTAACCCGATCCTGTCGATCCACGACGTCGGCGCAGGTGGCCTGTCCAATGCGCTGCCGGAACTGGCGCACGCGGCCGGTCGCGGCGCCCGCATCGATCTGGCGCGCATTCCGGTCGAGGACTCCGGCATGAGCCCGCTGGAGATCTGGTGCAACGAATCGCAGGAGCGATATGCGCTGGCGCTCGATCCGCAGCGGTTGCCGGCGTTCGAGTGGCTGGCGCGGCGCGAGCGCTGTCCCTATGCGGTGCTCGGCGAGACGACCGACGATGGGCGGCTGCGCGTGGCGCGCGGCGGCGCGGAGCCTGCCGTGGACATGGCGCTTTCGGCTCTGCTCGGCAAACCGCCGCGCATGCGGCGCGATGTCACGCATGTGCGGCGGCAGCTGCCCCCGATCGCTCTTGCCGGCCTCGATCTCGCGCAGGTGGCGTGCGACGTCCTGCGGCATCCGACCGTGGCGAGCAAGTCGTTTCTGATCACGATCGGCGACCGCAGCGTGGGGGGGCTCACCTGCCGTGACCAGATGGTGGGCCGCTGGCAGGTGCCGGTGGCGGACTGTGCGGGGACCCTGGCGGATTTCGACGGCTACGCCGGCGAGGCGATGGCCATGGGCGAGCGCACGCCGGTGGCGGTGATCGACGCGGCGGCCGCTGCCCGCCTGGCCATCG
>JANWUU010000218.1 GCA_025057735.1 Burkholderiaceae bacterium | reverse complement strand
CACGCCGCAGACCGCCCGTATCGACGCCCATATCCTGAACCGCAGCGGCGTGGTGCGGCTGTGCTATGCCGGCAGCGTGCTGCACACGCGACCCGCGCATCCGCTCGCCACGCGGCAGCCGATCCAGGCCGGCGCCGAGCTTTACGGCCATGCAGGCATCGCGGCCGATGCCGAGGTGCAGCAGCTGGCGGTGGCCTCGCTGCGACGCGCCGGCGTGCAACGCGTGGTGCTCGACCTGGGCCACACCGCGATCGTGCGGGCGCTGCTGGCCGAGGTGCCGCCGGCAGTGGCCGAGCAGATCGTCGAGGCGCTGGCGGCCAAGGACACGCCGGCGCTGGGCGCGGCAGCGCGCAGCGCACCGCCCGCGACGGCAGCGGCCTTGGAGGCGCTGACGCGGCTGCACGGCGACGTCAGCGTCATCGCGGAGGCGCGCCGACTCCTGCCGGCACGGCCGGCGATCGCCCGCGCGCTGGACGATCTGACGCGGCTGGCGCAGGCGAGTGATGCCGACGAGGTCGGTATCGATCTGGCGGACCTGCACGGCTACCGCTATTACACGGGCGTGAACTTCGCTGCCTACGAGCCGCGCGTGGCGGGCGCGCTGCTCCGCGGCGGCCGCTATGACGACATCGGGCGCGCTTTCGGACGGGCACGTCCCGCCACTGGGTTTTCTGTAGATCTGCGCGATCTCGCGCGACTCTACGAGCCGAAGGCGGCGCCGGTGCCGATCGTGGCCCCGGCCGACGATGACCCGGCGCTCGCGCAGACGGTCGCGGCGCTGCGCGCCGCCGGGGCGGTGGTGGTGCGGCAACTGGCCGCCGACGAGCCGGCGCCGGTGCCGGCACGGCGGCTGCGACGCATCGACGGCCGCTGGCAGGTGGTGGATCAGGACTGAGCGGGGCGGGGTCATGGCAAGGAATCTGGTCGTCGTCGGCACGCAGTGGGGCGACGAGGGCAAGGGCAAGATCGTCGACTGGTTGACGGAGAACGTCGACGGTGTGGTGCGCTTCCAGGGCGGGCACAACGCCGGCCATACGCTGGTGATCAATGGCCGCAAGACGATCCTGCGGCTCATTCCGTCCGGCATCCTGCGGCCGCAGGTGGCCTGCTATATAGGCAACGGGGTGGTGCTTTCCCCGCAGGCGCTGCTGGACGAAATCGACGAGCTGCAGGCGGCCGGCGTGGAGACGGCGGGGCGGCTGTCGATCAGCGGTAGCTGCCCGCTGATCCTGGACTACCACGTGGCGCTGGACCGTGCACGCGAGGCCCGGCGCGGCGCCGGCAAGATCGGCACCACCGGGCGCGGCATCGGACCGGCCTACGAAGACAAGGTGGCGCGGCGCGCGGTGCGCGCGCAGGACCTGTTCGATCCGGCGCGCTTCGCCGAGCGCGTGCGCGAGGCGCTCGATCTGCACAACTTCGTGCTCGTCAACTACCTGCAGGCCGAACGGATCGACCCGCAGCAGGTGATCGATACGACGCTGGCGCTTGCGTCCCGTCTGAAGCCGATGGTGTGCGACGTTTCGTACCGTCTGAACGAGGCGATGCAGCGCGGGCACCGCCTGCTGTTCGAAGGCGCGCAGGGGGCGCTGCTGGACGTCGATCACGGCACCTACCCGTACGTGACCTCCAGCAACACCGTGGCCGGTGCGGCCGCCGCCGGTGCCGGGGTGGCGCCGCAGAAGCTCGATTACGTGCTCGGCATCACCAAGGCCTACGCGACCCGCGTCGGCTCCGGTCCCTTCCCGACCGAGTTGCTGGACGCCACCGGCGAATGGTTGCGGACCAAAGGCCATGAGTTTGGCTCGGTCACGGGCCGGCCGCGCCGCTGCGGCTGGTTCGATGCGGCGGCGCTGCGCCGCTCGGTGCAGCTCAACGGCACCACCGGGCTGTGCATCACCAAGCTCGACGTCCTCGACGGCCTGTCGGTCGTGCGTCTGTGCGTCGGCTATCGCGTCGATGGCCGTGCGACCGACATCCTGCCCTTCGGCGCCGACGAGGTGGCGCGCTGCGAGCCGGTATACGAAGACTTCCCGGGCTGGAGCGAGTCGACTTTCGGCGCGCGCCGCTGGGAGGACCTCCCGTCGGCGGCGCGCCGCTACCTGCAGCGGCTGGCCGAGGTCACCGGCGTGCCGATCGATCTCGTCTCCACCGGTCCGGAACGGGACCAGACCATCGTCCTGCGCCAGCCCTTTGCCGCATGACCCAAATGCACGACGAACGCCGGGACCTTTACGTCGGCTGGGCCGAATATCACCGGCTGATCGAGGAGCTGGCGCTGCGCATCTTCGAGGCGGGCTATGCGTTCGATTCGTTGCTCTGTCTGGCCCGCGGCGGGCTGCGCGTCGGCGACGTGATCTCGCGCATCTTCGAGCGGCCGCTGGCGATCCTGGCGGCGAGCTCGTACCGCGCGGCGGCGGGCACCCAGCGCGGCGCGCTGGACATCGCCACCTACATCACCACCACGGGCGGTGACCTGCACGGGCGCCTGCTACTGGTCGACGACCTGGTCGATTCCGGCACCACGCTGGCGCGCGTGGTCGAACACGTACGGGCGCGCTTTCCCGCCGTGACCGAGGTGCGCACCGCGGTGATCTGGTACAAGGCCGTGTCGTCCTTCCGCCCCGATTTTCACGTCGTCTTCCTGCCGCACAGCCCTTGGATCCATCAGCCGTTCGAGGAATACGACACGCTGCGTCCGGAGCATCTGCCGGCGCGGCTGCAGGCGTCGGGGCGGGACGCTTGATCGCGGTGCGGCGCGCACAAAAGAAAACGGCCTGCGGTCGCAGGCCGTCTGCTTTGGTGCCCAGGAGAGGACTCGAACCTCCACACCTCGCGGCGCTAGTACCTGAAACTAGTGCGTCTACCAATTCCGCCACCTGGGCAGACGAGGCGCGCATTGTAATTTGCGCGTCTGCGCTGTCAAACGCGCGCCGGCCATGAACGACCGGGCCGATCCGCTCGAGCGCAACGCGCTGCTTAAGGCGCTGGCCAGTGCGCGCGCGCCGCTGGCGCCGGCGGAGCTGTTCGCGCAGCTGGGTGCGCCGGAGCATCTGCGCGAGCGCTTCGAGGCGGAACTGGCGCAGCTGGAGCGCGAGGGCCGCGTGATCCGAAACCGGGCCGGATTGCTGCTGCTGGCGGCGCGCGCCAATCTACTGTCCGGCCAAGTGCAGGGGCACCGGGACGGCTACGGCTTCCTGCTGCGCGACGACGGCGGGCCCGATCTCGTGCTGCCCGAGCACGAGATGAGCAAGGTGCTGCACGGTGACCGCGTGTTGGCACGCATCACCGGCACGGACCGCCGCGGGCGGCCGGAGGGCGAGATCGTCGAGGTCATCGAGCGGCGCACGAACCGGCTGGTGGGCCGGTTGCTGAACGAGCGCGGCGCGATGGTGGTCGCGCCGGAGGACCAGCGCATCACGCACGACATCCTGATTCCGCCCGGCGCGACGCTAAACGCCGAGCATGGCCAGGTGGTGGTGGTGGAGATCGTGCAGCAGCCGCAGCGGCACGTGCAGCCGGTCGGGCGGGTGGTCGAGGTGCTGGGCGCGATCGACGATCCGGGCATGGAGATCGAGATCGCGGTGCGCAAGTTCTCGGTGCCGCATCAGTTCTCCGCGGAAGCGCTGGCGGCGGCCGAGGCGCTGCCGGATCGGGTACGGCCGCGCGACCGCAGCGGCCGGGTCGATCTGCGCGACGTGCCGCTGGTGACGATCGATGGCGAGGACGCGCGCGACTTCGACGACGCCGTCTACTGCGAACCGCTGGCGGGCGGACGCCGCAAATGGCGGCTGGTGGTGGCGATCGCCGACGTCAGCCATTACGTGCAGCCGGGCGACGCGCTCGACGTTGAGGCGCAGCTGCGCTCGACCTCGGTGTACTTTCCGCGGCGCGTGGTCCCGATGCTGCCGGAGCGGCTGTCCAACGGCCTGTGCTCGCTGAATCCGCAGGTGGACCGGCTGGTGCTCGTGGCCGACATGGTGGTGGACGCCAAAGGGCGCATCACCGCCTACCAATTTTATCCCGGCGTCATGCATTCGGCGGCGCGTCTGACCTACGACGAGGTCTGGGAGGCGCTGTCGCAGCCCGACAGCCGCGCCGCGCGGCGGCTGGCGCCGCTGCGCGAGCCGCTCGAAAACCTGTACGCGGTGTTCGAGGTGCTGGCGCGCGCACGCGACGCGCGCGGGGCGATCGACCTGGAGACCACGGAGACGCAAATCGTCTGCGACGCCAACGGGCGCATCGAGAGGATCCTGCCGCGCGTTCGCAACGACGCCCACCGCATGATCGAGGAGTGCATGCTGGCGGCCAACGTCTGCGCCGCCGACTTCGTGCAGCGGCACAAGCATCCGGCGCTGTATCGCGTGCACGAAGGACCCACGCCCGAGCGGCTGGCCAACCTGCGCGCGCTGCTGAAATCGCTCGGTCTGCAGCTGGAGGGCGGCGAGTCGCCTAAGCCGGCGGACTACGCCGCGCTGCTGGCGCGCATCCGCATGCGGCCGGACCGGCATCTGCTGCAGACCGTGTTGCTGCGCTCGATGCAGCAGGCCGTCTACAGTCCGTACAACGTCGGCCATTTCGGACTGGCCTACGACGCCTATACGCACTTCACCTCGCCGATCCGCCGCTACCCGGACCTGCTGCTGCACCGCGTGATCAAGGCCATCCTGGCGGGGCGGCGCTATGAACCGACGCTGGCGGCCGCGGAGCTGCCCGCGGTGCCGGTGCGCGTACCGGTGCCGGCGCGGCGGCCCGCCGATGACGGGTCGCTCGCGGTGTGGGAAAAGCTCGGCCTGATCTGCTCGGCCAACGAGCGGCGCGCCGACGAGGCGAGCCGCGACGTCGAGGCGTGGCTGAAGAGCTATTACATGCGCGAACGGGTCGGCGAGACTTACAGCGGCACCGTCAGTGCCGTGGTGCCGTTCGGCCTGTTCGTCGTGCTGGACGACCTTTTCGTCGAGGGGCTGGTGCACGTCTCCGAGCTCGGCTCCGAGTATTTCCACTACAACGAGGCGCTGCACGAGCTGCGAGGGGAACGCACCGGTCAACGCTACCGCCTGGCGGACCGCCTGACGGTACAGGTCTCGCGGGTGGACCTGGAGGCGCGCCGCATCGAATTCCGCCTCGTGCGGCCGGAGGCGGGCCGGCCGCCGGCGACGGCGCGCCCGCCGCGCAAGGGCGAAAGCGTGGAGGAGCGCCGCGCACGCCAGGCGGCGCGGGCTGCGCGCGAGCGCGAGCGGCGCGAGAAGGGCCGCGGCAAGGTGGGCGTGGGCGGATTGCGACGCGGCCGCTCGCGCCGCCGGGGGGCGCGATGAAAGGGCGGCCGGTGGCCGGGTTCCACGCCGTCAACGCGCGGCTGAGGCACGCGCCCGAGTCGATCCTCGCCCTGTACGTGGACGCCGACAGGCGCGATGCGCGCATGCGCGAATTGCTTTCGCGCGCCGAGAGCGCCGGCGTGCGCGCGATCGCGGTGCCCGGGCAGCGGCTGGGGGGACTCGCCGGCGGGGCGGTGCATCAGGGTGTCGTGGCCCTGTGCCGTCCCGAGCAGCCGGTCGCCACGCTGCAAGAGGCGCTGGGCGAGGTCGGTGCCGCCACGCTGCTCTTGTTGCTCGACGGCGTGACGGACCCGCGCAACCTGGGCGCCTGTCTGCGCACTGCCGATGCGGCCGGCGCCACGGCCGTGGTGGTGCCGCGCGACCGCGCGGCGGCGCTGAACGCCGCGGCCGAGAAGGCGGCCGCCGGCGCCGCCGTGCCGCTGGTGGCCGTGACCAACCTGGCGCGCGCGATGGACGACATCAAGCAGGCGGGCGTGTGGATCGTCGGCGCCGATGCGCAGGCGCCGCGCACCATCTACGAGGTCGAGCAGCGCGGCCCGATCGCCTGGGCGCTGGGCGCCGAGGGCAGCGGGCTGCGTCGTCTGACCCGCGAACGTTGCGACTGGCTGGCCCGCATCCCGTTGTCCGGCCGCGTGGAGAGTCTGAACGTCTCGGTGGCCGCCGGCATCTGCCTTTTCGAGACCGTGCGGCAGCGGCGGTCGGCTTGAGCCGCAGCGCACGCTGACCGAAGATCGCGCCTCATGGATAGCCGCTCGATCGCACAGGCCCGCGCCGTGCTCGCCCGTGCCCGCCGTCCGGTCGCGCTCACCGGTGCCGGGATGTCAGCCGAAAGTGGGGTGCCGACCTTCCGCGACACGCTCACCGGCCTGTGGGCGAACTTCGATCCGGAGCGGCTGGCCTCGCCCGCGGGGTTCGCCGCCGATCCGCCGCTGGTCTGGCGCTGGTATGGCGAGCGGCGTCAGGGCGTGCTGCGCGCGCAGCCGAACGCCGGCCACCGCGCGCTGGCCCGCGCGGCCGCGCGATTCGACGCGTTTCCGATCATCACCCAGAACGTGGACGGGCTGCACGCCCGCGCCGGCAGCCGCGACGTGCTGGAGCTGCACGGCAACATCCTGCGGACCAAGTGCTTCGGAGAGTGCGGTTTCCGCTGCGACGATCCGCAGGATCTGCCGGCCGGCGAGCCGCCCGCCTGCCCGCGCTGCGGCCAGTGGCTGCGTCCGGACGTCGTCTGGTTCGGCGAAATGCTCGATGCCGCCGTGCTCGGACGCGCCGAGCGGCTCGCGCAG
>JANWUU010000088.1 GCA_025057735.1 Burkholderiaceae bacterium | reverse complement strand
CTGCGGGGCGGATTACGTCGCGGTGTCGTTCGTGAAGAACCGCACCGATGTGGAGATGGCGCGCCAACTGGCCACCATCGCCGGCGAGAAACACGGCGTGCGGCCGATGATCATCGCCAAGATCGAGCGTGCCGAGGCGATTCCGCAGCTGCGCGAGATCCTCGATGCGGCCGACGGCATCATGGTGGCGCGTGGCGACCTGGCGGTGGAGGTCGGCAACGCGGCCGTGCCGGCGCTGCAGAAGCGCATGATCAAAATGGCGCGCGAGGCGAACAAGCTGGCCATCACCGCCACGCAGATGATGGAGTCGATGATCGTCAATGCGGTGCCGACGCGCGCCGAAGTGAGCGACGTGGCCAATGCCGTGCTGGACGGCACCGACGCGGTGATGCTGTCGGCCGAGACCGCCACCGGCCGCTATCCGGTCGAGGTGGTGGAGACGATGGCCTCCATCGTCACCGAAGCGGACCGCTCGGAGACGGTCGAGCTCGACCAGCAGTTTTTGAATCAGCGCTTCACGCGCGTCGATCAGTCGATCGCCTACGGCGCGCTGTTCACCGCCTACCACCTGCGCTGCGCGGCGATCTGTGCGCTCACCGAATCCGGCTCCACCACGCTGTGGATGAGCCGGCACGACATCGACATCCCGATCTATGCGCTGACGCCGAGCGTGGCCACGCAGCGCCGGCTGGCGCTGTACCGTAACGTCCACCCCGTCTTTTTGCCCAAGACCGAGGACCGCGAGGCGGCCCTGCGCCTGGCCGAGCGCATCCTGCTGCAACAGGGCTACGTGAAGCGGGGCGATCTGATCGTGATCACGGTCGGTGAGCCGATGGGCCAGCCGGGCGGTACCAACGCGCTGAAGATCGTGCGGGTGGGGGAGCATGCCTGACGGGGCCGATGCGCGGCCGACGATGGCGCCCGTGACGGTGCGCGGGCGGCTCGGCGCTGCGCTGGCGGCGCTGGCGCTCGCCGCCTGCGCGCCCCTGCCGATGCGGCCCGCGAGCGGTCCGCTCGGCGATCCCGCCGCCGAGGTCGCGCCCCCGTCGGCGCACGCGCTGTCGCCCGTGTACGCGACCGAGCAGGCGCGGGTGGAGACGACCGAACGTGTCTGGCGCCTGATCGGCGAGCGCTTCTACGACCCGCGCATGAACGGCGTCGACTGGGAGCAGGTGCGGCGGCGCGCGGTGGCGCGCGCGGCAGTGGCGGCGAGCGACGCCGAGTTCTACGCGGCGCTCAAGGAGATGGCCGCCGCGCTCGGCGATTCGCACACGGCCGTGCTGACCCCGCGCGAGGCGGCGGAGCGGCGCCGCTTCGCCGGAACGCGCGTCGGTCTGCTGCTGACCGTGGCCGACGGCGCGGTGGCAATCGCCGAGGTGGAGCCGGAGTCGCCGGCGGCGCAGGCCGGCCTGCGACCCGGTGATGTGCTGATCGCGGCCAATGGCGTGCGCTTCGACGCCGAGTTCGTGCAGGCGGCACTCGCCGACGCGCGCTGGGCGCACCCCGATGCGGCGCGCGGCGAAGGTCCCGGCGCACTGCCGGCCGACGCGCGCGACGCGCAGCGTGTGCGGCTGCTGCGCGCCGTGCGGCACGCGCTGCGCGGCGGCGAGCGGGCCGCAGCGGCGGTCTTGCTGGAGGTTCTGCGCGCCGACGGCACGGTGGCGCAGGTCGCGCTCGCACCGCGCGATCTGGTGCGGCCGCCGCGCGGCGAGTTGCTCTGGCTGCCCGGCGAGGTGGCGGTGATCCGCCTGACGCGCTTCGCCGCGGAATTGCAGCCGCAGTTGCAGACGATGCTTCGGGAGGCCGCGCGGGCGCAGGCGTTGATCGTCGATCTGCGCGGCAATGCTGGCGGCCTGCTCGACATGTACCGCTGGTTCGCCGGGGCCTTCCTGCCGGAGGACCGTTTCGCGCTGCGCAGCGTGCGGCGGGCGCGCCACGACCTGCGCGCCCAGCACAGCGCCTATCTGCGCGTCGGCCCCGAGCGGGGTGAAGGCGCGCGTGCCCCGTTGCTGCAGCCGCTGGCGATCCTGATCGACGGGCGCAGCGCGAGCGCCGCCGAGCTGACCGCGGTGACGCTCGCCGAGCAGCGCGGCGCGCTGCTGGTGGGCGAGCCCAGTTGCGGCTGCGCCGTCGGCGTGCGCGCCGAGTATGTCCTGCCCGATGGCGGCGGCGTGCGCATCGCGGAGACCGGTTTCGTCACGGCCCTGGGCGCTCGTCTGGAAGGAGCGCCGCTGCAGCCGGCGGTGCGCGTCTGGCCCAGCCTGGCGGACCTGCGGCGCGGCGTCGATACGGCGCTCGTTACCGCGCACCGTCTGCTGCTGGACGGGGTGCGCTCGACCGCCGGCGCGCCGCCGCTGACCGCGGAGACGGGCGCGCCGTGAGGTCCGGGGTTTCCGTCTGCTCAATCCTGAAAGCTGAAAGGAGGAGTCCATGGCACTGGTATCGATGCGGCAACTGCTGGATCACGCGGCCGAGCACGGCTATGGCGTGCCGGCCTTCAACGTCAACAACCTGGAGCAGGTGCAGGCCATCATGGAGGCGGCTCACGAGGTGCAGGCGCCCGTGATCATGCAGGCCTCCGCCGGTGCGCGGAAATACGCCGGCGAGTTGTTCCTGAAGCACCTGATCCAGGCCGCGGTGGAATCCTATCCGCACATCCCGATCGCGATGCACCAGGACCACGGGCAGTCGCCGGCGGTATGCGAGTCGGCGATCAAACTGGGCTTCACCTCGGTGATGATGGACGGCTCGCTGCGCGAGGACGGCAAGACGGTGGCCGACTACGAGTACAACTGGCAGGTCACCAAGAAGGTGGTCGACTTTGCGCATGCGCTCGGCGTCTCGGTGGAGGGCGAACTCGGCTGCCTCGGATCGCTGGAGACGATGAAGGGCGACAAGGAAGACGGGCACGGCGCCGAAGGCACGATGACGCGCGAGATGTTGCTGACCGACCCGGATCAGGCCGCCGATTTCGTCAAGCGCACGCAGCTGGACGCGCTGGCGATCGCGATCGGCACCAGCCATGGCGCCTACAAGTTCACGCGCAAGCCCACCGGCGACATCCTGGCGATCGACCGCATCAAGGAAATCCACCGCCGCATCCCGAACACGCATCTGGTCATGCACGGCTCCTCCAGCGTGCCGCAGGACCTGCTGGAAGAGATCCGCAAATACGGCGGCCAGATGAA
>JANWUU010000411.1 GCA_025057735.1 Burkholderiaceae bacterium | reverse complement strand
GATTCCAGCGAGTCCATGCAAGACTCCGATGGCAAGACGTGGCACAAGTCTAGCGGCGTGCCGCGCGCGCGCCGGCGCGGCCGCGGGCGGTCGCCGTTCATGGCAAGGGGCAGATTCGCGCGCTTGCCGCGGCACGCGCCGGGGCGCGCCACCGGCCGCAGCGGTACGGTGTGTGCGCTGGGGATTGACTGGCCGCTTGCGCATAAAACGGCGCTTGTTCGGCCTGGACGCCAGCAGCAGATACCTGCTTGCGTGCCGCCTTCGGCGGCATGCGGGGCGCGAAAAGGCATTGGACAGCGCGCCGGATTGTGTGTACTGTCCCACCTGCTAGCAGTTCAGTATCGGTATTGCCTCGGTTCACCGCATCGTCGTCGCCAGACGGCTTCATCGGTTCCCTCGCTTTACGTTGCTCGATCGGCGGCTCGTGGCCCCTGAGGCCGCGGAATTCAATCATCTTTTAAGGAACGAGCAATGGCTCAAGGTACGGTCAAATGGTTCAACGACGCGAAAGGCTTCGGCTTCATCACACCCGATGACGGCGGTGCTGATCTGTTCGCGCACTTCTCCGAAATCCAGGGCGGCGGCTTTAAGTCGCTCAAAGAGGCGCAGCGCGTCGAATATGTCGTCAAGCAAGGCCAAAAAGGCCCGCAGGCAACGCAAATCCGCGTGCTATAAGAGCTCTCTCAGAAGAAGGCTTTTGCCCAAAAAGCCGCAGCCTGCGCTGCGGCTTTTTGTTGCTGACGGAACTTCCCAAGAGCTGCTGCGAGCAGCGGCGAGGGCAAGGCGCCGCGCAGCAAGCGACGAGACCTGGCCAATAAATCGGCGATTAGCGCCGGCGTGTTACGCTGCGATCAGGGCGCGCAGCAGGTTCTTCAAAGTTCCATCATGGAGCCACACGCGGCGTGCCGACAGCTTAATAAGCTCGTGCATGTCGCGAACTTCAGATCATTCCAAGCAGCGTTAGCGCGCGGCGCAGCACAAGCGCACAAAAATGCCTGCGCCGGCAGCGGCGTCAAGTTTGAACCCACCATGGACGCTTCAAACGGCCGGTCTTTGAGGCCAGGAGCCAATCAAAGGCTAAGTCAAGTCGGCCGCCAGGTTGCGCCAAGCCGCGTCGACGCAGACGGTGCGGCGCCCATGGTCGGGGCAGGCAGCTTGCTTACAATCGGGCTATGTTAAAGGCCCGCGGCTGCGCTTCTCGCAGCCTTTGCGCTGATTTGCGCAGCGGCGGTTGCGCGAGCGGCTGCTAGCGCGCACACATGAACACCGGCACGATGTATGCGGCCGCCGCTTACGCGCTGTGGGGGCTGTTTCCGATCTATATCAAGGCGCTTGCTGCCGTCCCGCCGTTAGAGATCCTGGCGCACCGGATGGCGTGGTCGCTTGCGTTCGTCGCCGCGCTTCTCGCATGGCGCCGCGGCTGGGACTTCCTGCGCACGCTCGACCGGCGCGTGCTGGTCCGCTTTGCGGGCAGCGCGGCCTTCGTCTCAATCAATTGGGGCGTGTACATCTGGGCCATTCATCGCGAGCGCGTAATCGACGCTAGCCTCGGCTACTTTATCAACCCGCTCGTGAACGTGGCGATCGCTGCCGTCTTCCTGCGCGAGAGGCTGTCGGCGCTGCAGTGGAGCGCGGTGGCGCTAGCGGGCGCAGGGGTGGCCTGGCTAACCTGGCAGGCGGGCACGGTGCCGTGGGTCGGCCTGGTGCTGGCTTGCTCCTTTGCCTGCTATGGCCTGCTGCGCAAGACGGCGCCGCTTGGCGCGCTACAGGGGCTAGCGCTAGAGACTGCGCTGCTGTTTCCGTTCGCTGCGTCCTATCTCGCCTGGCTGGCCTGGGAGGGGCGCAACGCCTTTGTCGCCGGTCCCGCTGCCCTGCAGTGGCTGCTGGCCGCAGCGGGCCCAGTGACGGCGATCCCGCTGCTGCTGTTCGCCGCCGGCGCGCGGCGCATCTCGTTTACCGCGCTTGGCCTGCTGCAATACATCGGGCCGTCGATCCAGCTTGCGCTCGGCATCTGGCTGTATGGCGAGCCGTTTCCGCCGGCGCGCGCCGTCGGCTTCGCGTTAATCTGGGCTGCGCTTGCCGTTTATACCGCGAGCGTACTGCCGCGCCGCTGGTTTGCAATGCGGCAGACCTGACGGTCGGCTCAGCAGCGTTATGCTGCGCGCCCGGAGACGACCGTGATTCATCCCTCAGCCCATATCGCTGCGAGCGCACGCTTGGCCGCCGACGTCCGCGTCGGCGCCGGCGCGGTTATCGAGGACGGGGTAGTGATCGGCGCGGGCTGTGTGATCGGCCCGCATGCGGTGATTCACGCCAGCGTCACGCTGGGGGCGCGCAATCGCGTCGGCGCGCACGCGGTGCTAGGCGGCGCGCCGCAGGACATCAGTGTGGACCCGGAGGCGGTGGCGCCGGTGGTCATTGGCGACGACAACGTATTCCGCGAGGGGGTCACAGTGAACCGCCCGACGCGTGCCGGCGGGGCCACCCGCATCGGCTCACGCTGCTACCTGATGAACAACGCCCACGTCGGCCACGATTGCGTTGTGGGCGACCGCGTGATCATGGCCAGCGGCACCGCGCTTGGCGGCCACGTGGAGGTGGGCGATGCAGCCTTCATCGGTGGCGGGGCGATGGTGCATCAGTTCTGCCGGGTCGGCACGCTGGCGATGGTCGGCGGCCTGGTTGGCGTCACGCAGGACGTGCTGCCGTACGCACTGGTGGCGGGCCATCGTGCCCGGCACTATCGCCTGAACTTGGTCGGCCTGCGGCGCGCTGGCGTCGCTGGGGAGCGGCTGCGCGTGCTATCGGAGGCGTTTCGCCGGCTGCGCGCGCGGCGCACCCTTGTCGATCTGCCGGCCACGCCGGAACTGCAGGTGCTGCGTGCGTGGCTCGCGGCCGACTCGCGGCGCGGCATTGCCGGCTTCGTGCGCGCGCCGGAGACTGCGCATGAGTGAGCCGAAGCTGCGCTGCGCGGTCATCGGCGTCGGCAAGATGGGCGCGCTGCACGCGCGCAAATATGCGTCGCTGCCCGACTGCGAGCTGGTGGCGGTGGTCGACTGCGACCCGCAGACGGCGGCGCGCGTGGCCGCGGAATGCGGTGCGCGCGCGCTGACCGACTATCACGCGCTGCTCGGCGCGGTCGATGCGGTCAGCATCGCCGTGCCGACCTCGCTGCATCACGCGGTGGCAGGCGACTTCCTGCGCGCCGGCGCCCACGTGCTGGTCGAGAAGCCGATCGCCGTCACGGTGCAGGAGGCCGACGCCCTAATCGCGCTGGCGCGTGCGCAGGGGCGGGTGCTGCAGGTCGGACACATCGAGCGCTTCAATGCCGCCCTGATGGCGCTCGACCTGCCGCGGGCGGCGCCGCGCTTTATCGAGGCCACGCGCATCGCGCCGTTTTCCGCCCGCGGTGCGGACGTCAGCGTGGTGCTGGACCTGATGATCCACGACATCGATCTGATCCTGGCGCTGGTTGACGAGGAGGTGGTGCAGGTCGATGCGGTCGGCGCGCCTGTCTTTACCGACGACATCGACATCGCCAACGTGCGGCTGCGCTTTGCCGGCGGCTGTGTGGCCAATGTCACCGCCAGCCGTGCTAGCCAGAAGGTCGAACGCCGCATGCGCATCTTCCTGCCCGACGGCTATGCAGCGGTCGATTTCCAGCACCGTACGCTGCAGCGCGTGCGGCTCGGCCAGCCGCGCATGATCGACGGCGTGCCGAATGTGCACGCCGAAACGCTTAACTTCGACGGCGACGACGCGCTGGCCACCGAGATCCGCTGCTTCATCGATTGCGCCCGCCGCGGGGTGGAGCCGCCGACCTCGGGGGGGGCGGCGCGCCGCGCGCTGGCGCTGGCGGCGCAGATCGGCGCAGCTCTTCGTGCAGGAGCGATTGCATGACGATGGTCGTACCGATGCTCGATCTGGGGCGCCAGCACCAGCTGCTGGAAGGCGAACTGCTGCCGCGCTGGCAGGCGCTGCTGCGGGCCGGACAGTTCATCGGCGGGGCGGAGGTGGAGAGCCTGGAGCGCGAATTTGCGGCCCGCCTCGGTGTGCGCTATGCCGTAGCGCTGAATTCGGGCACCGATGCGCTGTGGCTGGCGCTGGTCGCCGCCGGCGTGGGTCCGGGCGACGAAGTGATCACGACGCCGTTTTCGTTCGTCGCCACCGCCGCCACTATCGTGCATGCCGGGGCGCGACCGGTGTTCGCCGACATCGACCCGCACACCTTGAACCTGTCGCCGGCGTCGGTTGCTCGCGCTGTCACCGCCCGCACGAAGGCGATCCTGCCGGTTCACTTGTTTGGCCAACCCGCCGATCTGCCGGCGCTGCAGGCGATTGCGCGCGACTGCGGTGCGGTGCTGATCGAAGACTGCGCGCAGTCCTTCGGCGCCACCTTCGAAGGGCGGCCGGCCGGGTCCTTCGGTCTGGCCGGTGCGTTCAGCTTCTATCCGACCAAGAATCTGGCCGCCTGCGGTGATGGCGGCATCGTCGCCACCGACGATGCCGAGTTTGCCGCCCGCCTGCGCCGGCTCGCCAACCATGGCGTCGGGGCGCCGATGGAATACCTGCAGTGCGGCTACAACAGCCGGCTGGATGCGCTACAGGCCGCTGCGGTGCGCGTGAAACTGGCGCACGTGGATGGCTTCAACGCGGCGCGGCAGCGCATTGCCGCGCGCTACCAG
>JANWUU010000375.1 GCA_025057735.1 Burkholderiaceae bacterium | reverse complement strand
AACATCGTGGCCACCGATTCGCGCAATCCGCGCGACGGTCGGTTCATCGAACGGGTTGGCTTCTACAACCCCAAGGCGGCCGAAGGCGAGGCGAAATTCCGCATCGCGGCCGACCGGCTGACGTACTGGAAGGGGGTGGGCGCGCAGGTCAGCCCGACCGTGCAGCGGCTGCTCAAGGAGTTCGGCGCGCCGGCGCAGTGACGGCAGCCCCGGCCGATCTCGTGGCGCTCGGCGTTCTGCGCGGCGCCTATGGGGTACGCGGCTGGGTGCGCATCGCGCCGTATGCCGCCGAGCCGTCCGTGCTACTGGCATGCCGCCGCTGGTGGCTGTTACATGAGGGCCGGGGCGAGCCGCTCACCGTCGACGCGGTGCGACGGCACGGCGCGGTGCTGGTGGCAAAGTGGCAGGGGTACGATCAGCGGGAGGCCGTCGAGGCGCTGAAAGGAGCCGAAGTCGCGGTCGCGCGCGCGGAATTCCCGCCGGCGGCCGCCGGTCAGTACTACTGGGTAGATCTGATCGGCGCGCGCGTGGTCAACCGCGCGGGTGTGGAGCTCGGCACCGTCGTCGGTCTGCACAGCAACGGGGCGCAGGATCTGCTTCAGATCGCCGGTCCGCAGGGAACGCGGCTGGTGCCGCTGGTCGAACGCTACGTGGATGGCATCGATACCGCCGCGCGGCTGATCCGGGTCGATTGGGAGCCGGACTGGTAGGCGGGCAACGTCGCAGGACGGCGCGGAAGGCGCGCAGACGACAGGACATGAGGTTCGACGCGATCACGCTGTTTCCGGAGATGTTCGAGGCGGTAACGCGCTTCGGCATCACGCGGCGCGCCTACGAACAAGGTCTGTGGCGCTTCGCGGCCTTCAATCCGCGCGACTTCACGACCGATGCGCACCGCACGGTCGACGACCGGCCGTTCGGCGGTGGTCCGGGCATGGTGATGCTGGCCGAGCCCTTGGTCCTGGCGGTCGAATCGGCGCGGCAGGCGCAGGCGGCGGCCGGCTACCGGCGCACGCACGTGATCGCGTTGACCGCGACGGGAACGCCGCTGACGGACGCACGCGTGCGGGCCTTGGCTGCCGAGCCCGACCGTGGCCTGGTGCTGGTATGCGGGCGCTACGAGGGCATCGACCAGCGGTTCCTCGATTCCTGCGTGGACGAGGAGCTGTCGATCGGCGATTTCGTGCTCTCCGGCGGCGAGATCGCGGCCATGGCGCTGATCGATGCCGTGGTTCGGCATCTGCCCGGGGTGCTGAAGCCGGGCTCCGTGAGCGAGGAATCGTTCGCCGCTGGCCTGCTGGATGCGCCGCACTACACGCGGCCCGAGGTCTGGCGCGGCCGGGCGGTGCCGCCGGTGCTGCTGTCGGGTCACCACGCGCAGATCGCGCGCTGGCGGCGCACGGCGGCGCTGGCGACGACGGCGCGCGTGCGCCCCGATCTGATCGCACGGCTGCGCGCCGAGGGCCGCCTGAGCGTGCAGGACCTCCAGGATCTGCAGAATGTGCGCAGCGATGCGCAGGGAGCCGCCGGCGGGGTGCCGGCGGTCGGTTCGGCCCCATCCGCTGACGCGGCAGACAACGACAACAGCCGCGCCATGATGGTTTAAGGAGAGAAACGTGGATCTGATCCGCCAGCTCGAGCAGGAAGAAATTGCCCGTTTGACCGCCAACAAGTCGATCCCGGATTTCGGCCCGGGCGACACGGTGGTGGTCAACGTCAACGTCGTGGAAGGCACGCGCAAGCGCGTGCAGGCCTACGAAGGCGTGGTGATCGCCAAGCGCAATCGCGGGCTGAACTCCTCGTTCATCGTGCGCAAGATTTCGAGCGGCGAGGGGGTGGAGCGCACCTTCCAGCTGTACTCGCCGACGATCGCCTCGATCGAGGTCAAGCGTCGCGGCGATGTGCGGCGCGCCAAGCTCTACTACCTGCGCGATCGTTCCGGCAAATCGGCCCGCATCCGGGAGAAGCTGACCTCCAAGGGAGACGAAGGCGGCGGCGCATGAGCGCGCCGCGGCGGGTGGTGCGGTGACGACTGCCGCCCGACGGCCGTCATTCGACCCGGAGGCGCTGCCGCCGGATCCGGCCTTCGCGGATCCGGCGGCGCGCGGCCTCGCGGTGGATCCGCAGCGGCTGACCGCGGCGGCAATCCGTGCCCGCTTCGCGGCCCCGCCGCGGTGGCAGCCCGAAATCGACGTCGACGCGCGCTTGGCGCAGTGGCCGCGACCGCCGCGGCCCGCCGCGGTGCTGGTGCCTCTGGTGGCACGGGACGATGCGCTACACGTGCTGCTGACCGAGCGCGCCGCCCATCTGCCCGAGCATGCGGGGCAGATCAGCTTCCCCGGCGGGCGCGTCGAGGCGCAGGACGCCACGCCGGTGCAGACCGCGCTGCGGGAGGCGCGCGAGGAAATCGGCCTCGAACCGGCCGCCGTCGAGGTGCTGGGCACGCTACCGGACTACGTGGTGGCGACCGGATATCGCGTCACGCCGGTGGTCGGCCTGATCGAACGTCCGTTTGCGCTGCGCCTGGCGGCCGTCGAGGTCGCCGCTGCGTTCGAAGTTCCCTTGGGTTTCCTGATGGACCCGGCCAACCACGAACGGCGGCTGCTGCGGCTGGGCGAGATCACGCGCACCTTTTATGCCATGCCGTACACCGCGCAACGGCGCTATTTCATCTGGGGTGCGACGGCGGCCATGCTGCGCAATTTCTATCATTTCCTGCGCGCATGACGCGGCCTGCGCCGCGTCGCCGCCCGTGAGACGCCTCCGATGGCCTGGATCGCACTCGTCCTGACGCTGCTGCTGGAGCAGGTGCGGCCGCTGCCGGCGGCCAATCCCGTGTACGTCGCGGTCTGGTCGCTCGCCGAAGCGGCCGAGCGCAATCTGAACGCGGGGCGGCGCCGTCATGGCATGTATGCCTGGCTTGCGCTCGTCGTCGGCACGGCGCTGCTCGCCTGGGCGCTGCACGCGGCGCTGGCCGAACTCGCCGCCGTCGCGGCGCTGGCATTCGATGTCATCGTGCTGTACTTCACGCTCGGCTTCCGCCAATTCAGCCACCACTACACGGAGATCCAGAAGGCGCTTGACGCGGGTGATCTGGACGCGGCGCGGCGCCGGCTCGCCGAGTGGAAGCGCAACGTCGATCCGTCGTTCAGCGCCGCCGATCTGGACGCTGCCGAGCTCGTGCGGCAGGCCGTCGAGCACGGCCTGCTGCTGTCGCAGCGGCACGTCTTCGGCGTGCTGTTCTGGTTCGTGCTGCTGCCGGGTCCGGCCGGCGCGATCGCCTACCGTTTGAGCGACTACCTGGCGCGCGCCTGGAACCGGCCGCGCGGCGACGGGCTGCCGGCGGACGCCTTCGGCCGGTTCGCGCGCGAGGCCTTTGCCTGGATCGACTGGCTGCCGGCGCGCCTGACCGCGCTCGGCTTTGCGATCGTCGGCGACTTCGAAGGGACCATCGACTGCTGGCGCCGCCTGTCGGCGGCCAGCCGCGAACCGCTCGGCCCCGACGCGCGCACG
>JANWUU010000372.1 GCA_025057735.1 Burkholderiaceae bacterium | reverse complement strand
ATCGGGGTCAATACCTTCCGCAACCCGCATGGGGACCCGATTCCGGAGACCCTCGCGCTGGCGCGCTCGACCGAGGAGGAAAAACGCAGTCAGCTGGCGCGCCTGCGCGACTTCCAGCAGCGCCATCGGCACGCGGCGCCGGCCATGCTCGCGCGCCTGCAGCAGGCGGTGCTGGAGAACCGCAACGTCTTCGAAGTGCTGATGGACGCGGTGCGCTGCTGCTCGCTCGGCCAGATCACGCAGGCGCTGTTCGAGGTCGGCGGCCAGTACCGGCGCAACATGTAGTCGGCGCCCGCCCCGGGTTTGCCGCTGCTCCCGCGCGGGGATCGTGCCGCGCGCCAGCGCCTCGGGGGTTCGGCCGCCCGCCCGCCAGGGATCACGCGCGAAAGTCCTCCTATTTGCGGCTTTGCCGGCGCCGCCTCGCCCCGACAATACGGACGAGGACTCTTCGGCCGATAACCGCCACGCTGGTCGCGCACGGGCGCCAGGCCCGCCCTGGGGGCGGCTGGTGCGGCTGCGCACTGGCGGCGCTCCTGCTCGTTGCCGCGCCCTCGCCTGCACCGGCACATCCCGGGGCGCTGCGCCTCGATGCGCATACCGAAGCGATCGACGCCTGGCGCGCGGTGCGCGTGCTCGAGGATCCCGCCGCGGCGCTCACCCTGCAGGATGTGGCCGCGCGGCGTGCCGCCTTCGTCGCGCCTCGCACGCCGCGCGCCAACTTCGGCACGCGCCATGGCGCCGTTTGGCTGCATCTGCCGCTGCAGCTTGCCAGCGCGGGGGCGCGCGATTGGGTGCTGCAGGTCGAGTATCCGCCGCTCGATCGCATCGACGTCTATGTGCTGCGCGGTGACGTGTTGGTGCAATCGGCCCAGCTCGGGCGCGCACGTCCGCGGGCCGAGCAGCCATTGCCGAGCCACGCGCATGCCGTGCCGCTGCGGCTTCCGGACGCCGGCGCGTACGACGTGCTGCTGCGGGTGCAGACCGACAGCACCGCCATCGTGCCGATCCGCTTGTTGCGGCCCGCGCAGTTCGTCGCGCGCGAGGCGCGCGCCCAACTCTTGCAGGGCGTGCTGGCCGGCATCGGGCTGTGCCTGTTTGCCTACAGCCTGGCGCACTGGCTCACCCTGCGCGACCGGCTCTTCCTCGACTACGCGCTGGCGGTCATCGGCACGACCGCTTTCTTCCTCGTCCTCAGTGGCGTGGCGCCGCTGCATTTGTGGCCGGCGAGCGCTGAACCGACCCCGAAGGTGCTGCTGCTGTCGCTGCTGTTAGTCATCGCGGCCGGCAGCCTGTTCGTCGACAGCGCGCTAGCGTTGCGGCACACCTATCCCTGGCTGGCGCGCGGCCTGCGCGCCACGGCCGCGGCCGCCGCGGTGGCGGCGGCACTGTATGCGCTGGGTCTGATCGACTACGGTTTCGCCAAATTCGCCAGCTCTGCGCTCAGGCCGGTGCCGATGTTGCTCGCGCTGCCGGCGGCGTTCCTGCAAATGCGACGCGGCGACCGCGCCGCCGGCTACATGCTGGTCGGCTGGGGGATTTATCTGCTCGGCGTGGCGGTTTTCACGGGCGTGACGCGCGGCTGGCTGCCGGCCACCTCCTGGACCCTGCACGCGCTGCAGCTCGCCTCGGTATGCGAAGCCGGGCTGTGGCTGGCGGTGCTCGGGGTGCGTGTCAACGACTTGAGACAGTCGGCGCAGCGCCTACGCCGCGAGCACGAGACGCTGCGCACGATGGCGGAGACCGATCCGCTCACCGGCCTGCCAAACCGCCGCGGTCTTTACGACGCCTTGCAGGCCGACCTGCGGGCGCTCGCCGCGGACCGCGTCCTGGCGGTCTTTTTGCTCGATCTGGACGGATTCAAGCCGATCAACGACCGCTTAGGGCACGCCGCCGGCGACACGCTGCTGATGGCGGTGGCGCGCCGCCTGCGCGAGCAGGTCCGCACCACCGACACGGTGGCTCGGTATGGCGGCGACGAGTTCGTCGTGCTCGCCCCGGGGCTGCCCGGCGAGGCAGAGGCCGAGCGCATCGGGCGCAAGCTGCTGACTGCCTTCGAGGCGCCGTTCCTCGTCGACGGGCACACCTGCCAGGTCGGGCTGACGATCGGTTACGTGCTCGCCCCGCGTGACGGCACCGACGCCACGGCCCTGCTGCGCGGCGCCGACGCCGCCATGTATGCCGGCAAGCGGGAAGGGGGTCGCTGCCTGCGCGCCTGTCCCTCCGCGCCGCAACCCGCGACCGGCTGACGCGGGCAGGCATGCTCGCCGGGTTGGCACTATCCTGCGCGCCCAACCGGTGCGCCGCGCGCAACGTCGGAGGAGACAGACGTGTCATTCGCCACCCTGCTGTACGCAGTCGAGGGACGCATCGCCCGCATCACGCTGAACCGGCCCGAGCGCCTCAACGCCATCGACGACCGCATGCCCGGCGAGATACGCCAGGCCGTCGAGGCCGCCAATGCGGACGAGCGCGTGCATGTGATCGTCCTGGCCGGTGCCGGCAAGGCCTTTTGTGCCGGCTATGACCTGAAGCAGTACGCCGAGGGCGACCGCACGCATGCCTACACGCAGCCGATGCCGTGGGACCCGATGCGCGATTACGCGCTGATGAAGCGCAACACCGACGACTTCATGTCGCTGTGGCGCTCGTATAAGCCAACGATCGCGCGCGTGCACGGCTATGCGGCCGCCGGCGGCAGCGACATCGCGCTGTGCTGCGACTTCATCGTGATGGCGCAGAATGCGCGCATCGGCTACATGCCGGCGCGCGTCTGGGGCTGCCCGACCACGGCGATGTGGGTGTACCGCCTGGGCGCGCAGCGGGCCAAGCGCATGCTGCTGACCGGCGATCTGATCGACGGCCGTACCGCGGCGGACTGGGGGCTGGCGCTGGAGGCGGTGCCGCCAAGGAAGCTCGACGCCGCCGTCGAGGCGCTGGCGAACCGCATCGCCGGCGTGCCGAAGAACCAGTTGATGATGCAGAAGCTGATGATCAACCAGGCCTACGAGACCATGGGCCTGGCCGGCACGCAGATGCTGGCCACCTTGTTCGACGGCATCGCGCGCCATTCGCCGGAGGGGCTGTGGTTCAAGCGCTACGCGGAGGAATACGGCTTTGCCGCCGCCGCTGGCTGGCGCGACAGCGGGCGACCCATCCCCGAGCCGCCCCCGGGCACCGACATCGGTGCCATGCCGCTGGAGGCGCCGCGCGAGCGCCGCTCCCGCTGGTCGCGCCGCAAGCGCTGACGGCGACGGTATCTCCGCCCATGTACGACGACTGGGGCGCCAATTTGGTGGTGGTGGCCGCCACCGTGCTCGCCGTGGCCGGCTCGGTGCTGATCCACTACGAGGGGCTGATCGTGGTCGCCCGCGGACTGGCGCGGCTGCACGCGCGGCACCAGCGCGTGAAGGTGCTGTATGCGATCGCCTCGCTGCTGTTGCTGCATATTGCCGAGATCTGGCTGTTCGGCCTTACGCTTTGGCTGCTGCTTACTTGGCCGCCGGCCGGCCATGTTGCCGGGCAGGGGGTGGCGCATTTGCTCGACGCGGTGTACCTGTCCGCCGTCACCTACACGACGGTGGGCTACGGGGACATGACGCCGGTCGGGCCGATCCGCTTCCTGGCCGGCACCGAGGCGCTGACGGGGTTCGTGCTGATCACCTGGTCGGCGTCTTTCACCTACCTCGAGATGGAGCGCTTCTGGCGCCGCCCGTAGCACCCGCACTGGGCGCTGCTGCCCATCGGGGCTACAGCCGGCCGGCCGGTCCTCGTCTACAGTTTCCGGCGGCACGCGCAGGAGGTGGTGAAGTGACGGATCGCCCCGAGCCGATGACGCTCAGCTTCGAACAGGCCGTGCTGCACGTGCAGCGCGGCAAGGGTGCGGCCTTTGCCGCCGCGCCGGTCTTCGGCGACGATCCAGAGGCCGCCGAGGGCGCCCGGGTCTACGTGCTGGTGCCGGACGGTCAGGGCGACTGCGTGCTGCGCTTTCTTGCCGGGCCGTTTTTCACGCGCGGGCTGGCCGCCGACGAGACGCTGACGCGCGAGGAGATTCCGGCTTACGTGCGCGAGCTGCGCTTCATGCCGACGCAGTTCTCCGAGGCCTGGCTCGAAGACCAGCTGCAGGTCATCGTCAGCCGCCTGGTGCGCGCCGCCGGCATCCCGGCCCAGATGCCGGAGTACCCGGCGGCAGCGCCCCCGAAACCGCCGGCAGAGGCGGTCGTCCCGCTGCACCTGGTCGGGCGCGCTCCACCCAAGCGCACGCACTGAAGACGTCGATGCCGTATTACCTGTATCGCATCACCGACGGCCCGCTGATGCGGCAACTGGAGCCGCTGGCGGATTTCGCCTCCTACCGCGAGGCGGCAGCCGAACTGCGCCGGCTGCGCGCGCAGATGCCGGGTGCCCAGGTGCGGATGATCTTCGCCGACAACCGGCTGGCGGCCGAGGAACTGCTCTCGGAGGTGCGGCCGCCGCAGTCGCGCGAGAACGTCGTCGCCGAGGACGACTGACCCACTAGGCGAGTCAGGCCGCCTGCGCGCGCAGCTGACGCCGCTCGCGGCCGATGCGTTCGCCGCGTCGCTTGCGCAGCCACACCCATAGACCCGTCAGCCCCAGCAGCGCCGGCACGGCGCCGGTTGCGCACATCGCCACCATGCCGGCCGCCCCGAAGGCCGAGCCGCTGTGCAGCGGATACAGCCAGTGCATGAACGTCTCGCCGGCACTGCGCGTGCGATCGCTGCGCTCCACCAGGATCTCGGCGGTAAACGGATGCACCCACAGGATGGTGTCGCCGAGCCGATGCTCGTCGCCATCGCGGCGCAGATACACGAGGTAGCCGCCCGCGGTCTGCCGGGGCGGGCCGTGGATCTCGGTGATGCGCGCACCCGGGTACTGCGCGGCGACGGCGGCGACGATTTCGCC
>JANWUU010000334.1 GCA_025057735.1 Burkholderiaceae bacterium | reverse complement strand
GCGCGGGTTCGACATGCTGCTGCCGTACCTGGAGCGCGATGCGGATCTCGCGCAGCGCTTCTTCGCCCGGCTGAAGCTCGTCTTTTACGCCGGCGCGGCGCTGCCGCAGAACCTGTGGGAGCGGCTGCAGGCGCTGGCAAGGGCGCTCGGCAAGAGCGTGGCGATGACTTCCGCCTGGGGCTCGACCGAAACCGCCCCGCTGGTGACCAGCGTGCACTTTCCGATCGACCGCGCTGGCGTGATCGGCCTGCCGGCGCCCGGCGCCGAGCTGCTGTTCCTGCCCAACGGGGACAAGCTGGAGATGCGGGTACGGGGACCGAACGTCACGCCCGGCTACTTCAAGCGCCCGGATTTGACCGCGGCCGCTTTCGACGCCGAGGGCTTCTATCGCATCGGCGATGCCGGCCGACTGGCGGACCCGCAGGATCCGGCGCGCGGCATCGTCTTCGACGGGCGCATCGCCGAGGACTTCAAGCTCGCCTCCGGCACCTGGGTGCACGTCGGCAACCTGCGCGTTCGCGCGATCGCGGCGCTGGCGCCGGTGGCGCAGGACGTGGTCGTCGCCGGGCACGACCGCGAGTACGTCGCCCTGCTGGTGTTTCCGAACTTGGCCGGTTGCGCCAGTCTATGTCCCGATCTTCCCGCGGACACGCCGCTGCCGACGCTGATCGCCGAGGCACGCGTGCGCGCGCGCGTCGCGCAGGGCCTGGCGGAGCTTGCGCGCGGCGCCGGCGGCTCGTCGCAGTTCGCGCGCCGCGCGCTGCTGCTGGCGGAGCCGCCCTCGATCGATGCCAACGAAATCACGGACAAGGGCTACATCAACCAGCGCGCCGTGCTGGCGCGCCGGGCGGCTGCGGTGCAGGCGTTGTTTGCCGAGCCGGCGCCGCCGGAGGTGGTGACACTGCCCGGCTGAGGGCGGCTGCGCTACGCTTCGGCCGTGTCCGTGCCGAGGAGATCAGACCATGAACGAAGCCGTGATCGTGTCGACCGCGCGTACGCCCGTGTGCAAGGCCTGGAAGGGGGCGCTGAACATGACGCATGGGGCGACGCTGGGTGCCTTCGCCGTGCGCGCCGCCATCGACCGCGCAGGCCTGGATAACGCCGAGATCGAGGACGTGCTGATCGGCTGCGCCAATCCGGAGGGCGCCACGGGGTGGAACATCGCCCGACAGGTGGCCCTGCGCGCCGGGCTGCCGGTGACCGTGCCGGGCGTGACGATCAACCGCTTTTGCTCCTCCGGCCTGCAGACGATCGCGATGGCCGCACAGCGCATCCTGAGCGGCGAGGGCGATATCTATGTGGCCGGGGGCCTGGAGTCGATCTCCTGCGTGCAGAACGAGATGAACCGCCACATGTTTCAGGACGAGTGGCTGCTGAAGCACAAGCCGGAGATCTACTGGCCGATGCTGCAGACCGCCGAGACGGTGGCCAAGCGCTACCACATCGGCCGCGAGGCCCAAGACCGGTACGGGGTGCAAAGCCAGCAGCGTGCCGCGGCGGCGCGCGCCGCCGGCAAGTTCCGCGACGAGATCGTTCCGATCACGGTGAAAACGAAGCTCGTGGACAAGAACACGGGCGCGGAATCGATCCGCGAGGTGACGGTCGAGCACGATGAAGGCATCCGGCCCGATACCACCTACGAGGGCGTTTCGCAGATCAAACCGGCGATCGAGGGCGGTGTCATCGCCGCCGGCAATGCCAGCCAGTTTTCCGATGGCGCCTCGGCCGCCGTGGTGATGAGCGCACGGATCGCCGAACGCAAGGGGCTGAAGCCGCTGGGCGCGTTCCGCGGGTTCGCAGTGGCCGGCTGCGAGCCGGACGAGATGGGTATCGGCCCGGTATTCGCGGTGCCGAAACTGCTCTCGCGCGCCGGCCTGAAGGTCGACGACATCGACCTGTGGGA
>JANWUU010000320.1 GCA_025057735.1 Burkholderiaceae bacterium | reverse complement strand
ACGACCCAGGTCAGGGCCCGCAGGTCGCGCGCCGGCACCTTTGCGCGCTGCGCGAACGCCAGCACGGCCTCCGCCGCGGCCAGCCAGAACTCCGAATCGGCGCGCAGCGCCAGCCGTTGCACCGCCATCCGTGGCATTCTAGGAACGGGTCGCCCTGTCGCCGCATCCGCAGCCGGCGGAAGTGCTAGGATTGACACCGATGCGGCCGGCGATCGTCACAAGCGGTGGGCCGCCCGCCACCCTCTGACTGACTTCCCCATTTTCTTTTTTCATCGGCGCGTCGGGACAGACGCCAAGGGGTTCGACGATGAGCAGTGAGATCAAGCACGTCAGCGACGCGACGTTCGAAAGCGAGGTCCTGAAGTCCGACCGGCCGGTGCTGGTCGACTACTGGGCCGAATGGTGCGGCCCGTGCCGCATGATCGCGCCGATCCTCGACGAAGTGGCCGGCGAATACAAGGGCCGCCTGACGGTGGCCAAACTCAACGTGGACGAAAACCAGCAGATTCCGGCCAAGTACGGCATCCGCGGCATCCCGACGCTGATGCTGTTCAAGAACGGCACGGTGGCCGGTACCAAGGTCGGCGCGCTGTCCAAGTCGCAATTGCAATCCTTCATCGACAGCAACCTCTGATTCGTGGCGCCGGCGTTGCGCCGGCGCGCTCCTTTCCCCGCGGGCGGCTTTCAGCGGCCGCCCCGACATCTCCCGCCGCACGCCATGCAACTGTCCGAACTCAAAGCGCTGCACGTCTCGCAATTGCTCGAGATGGCGAACAGCCTGGAAATCGACAACGCCAACCGGATGCGCAAACAGGAGCTGATGTTTGCGATCCTCAAAAAGAAGGCCAAGGCCGGCGAGCCGATCTACGGCGACGGCACGCTGGAAGTGCTGCCCGACGGCTTCGGTTTCCTGCGCTCGCCGGAGACCTCGTACCTCGCCTCCACCGACGACATCTACATCTCGCCCTCGCAGATTCGCCGCTTCAACCTGCATACCGGCGATTCGATCGAGGGCGAGGTACGCACGCCCAAAGATGGCGAGCGCTACTTCGCGCTGGTCAAGGTCGACCGCGTCAACGGCCAGCCGCCCGAGACGACCAAGCACCGCATCCTGTTCGAGAACCTGACGCCGCTGTTCCCGAACGTGCCGCTGAAGCTGGAACGCGACATGCGCGGCGACGAGAACATCACCGGCCGGCTGATCGACATCATCGCGCCGATCGGCAAGGGGCAGCGGGGGCTTCTGGTCGCCAGCCCCAAGAGCGGCAAGACCGTGCTGATGCAGCACATCGCGCATGCGATTGCCGCCAATTACCCGGACATCGTGCTGATCGTGCTGCTGATCGACGAGCGCCCCGAGGAGGTGACCGAGATGCAGCGCTCGGTGCGCGGCGAGGTGGTCGCCTCCACCTTCGACGAGCCGGCGGCGCGCCACGTGCAGGTCGCCGAGATGGTGATCGAGAAGGCCAAGCGGCTGGTGGAGAGCAAGAAGGACGTGGTGATCCTGCTCGATTCGATCACGCGGCTGGCGCGCGCCTACAACACGGTGGTACCGGCCTCCGGCAAGGTGCTCACCGGCGGCGTGGACGCCAACGCGCTGCAGCGGCCGAAGCGCTTCTTCGGCGCCGCGCGCAACATCGAGGAAGGCGGCTCGCTCACCATCATCGCCACCGCCCTGATCGACACCGGCTCGCGCATGGACGACGTGATCTACGAGGAATTCAAGGGCACCGGCAACATGGAGATCCACCTCGAACGCCGGCTCGCCGAAAAGCGCGTGTATCCGGCCATCAACGTCAACCGCTCCGGCACGCGGCGCGAGGAGCTGCTGCTGAAGCCCGACATCCTGCAGAAGGTGTGGATCCTGCGCAAGCTGCTGTACGGGATGGACGAGATCGAGGCGATGGAATTCCTGCTCGACAAGATGAAAGCCACCAAGAGCAACGCCGAGTTCTTCGAGCTGATGCGGCGCGGCGGTTAAGCGGCGACGGCGGCCGAACGTATAATTCGCCTTTCACCCAGGCACGTGGCGCCGCGGCCGGCGTCGGCGACCGTATTCACGAGGACCGCATGAAACCAGGCATCCATCCCGAATACCGCGAAGTCGTCTTTCTGGACATCTCCAACGACTTCAGCTTCGTCACCCGTTCCACCGCCCAGACCAAAGAGAAGATCACGTGGAAGGACGGCAAGGAGTATCCGCTCGTCAAGATCGAGACCTCCTCCGAGTCGCATCCGTTTTACACCGGCGCGCAGACGCGCATCGTCGAGACGGGCCGGGTCGAGAAATTCCGGCAGAAGTTCGCGGCCAAGACCGAGCAGGTCAACGCCGCCGCCAAGCAGGCGAGCGCGGCACGCACGCGGCGTCGTTGAGCTCGCGCGCGCGTAACCCCGGGGCAGCTGCGGCTGCCTTTTTTATTCGCCCGCCGCACGCATGATCTACGCGGCGCGTCCGTCGCCGGCGCGCGTCTCGGCCGCCGCCGCCGAGCGTCTGCCGCGCTGGGTTTTATGGACCCTGCTGGCGGCCTACGCCTTGGTCGGCCTCTTCGGCCGCGACCCCTGGTACCAGGACGACGCGGCCGGCTTTGGCCTGATGTGGACGATGGCAGAGGGCAGTTGGCCGGACTGGCTGCTGCCCAATGTCTTAGGCGCTGTCGTCGCCGAGGAGGGCCCGCTGCCTTTCTGGGTCGGCGCGGTTTTCGTGCGCCTGTTCGAGCCGCTGCTGGGCGCGGCGGCGGCGGCGCGCCTGACGACCCTGCTGTGGCTGCTGCTGGCGACGGCTTCGCTGTGGTACGCGACGTACCGGCTGGCCCGCCGCGAGGAAGCGCAGCCGGTCGCGTTCGTCTTCGGCGGCGAGGCCGCCCCGCGCGACTACGGACGGATGCTGGCCGACATTGCGGTGTTGCTGTTGCTCGCCACGGTCGGCATTGCGCCGAAGCTGCATGAGACGACCGCCGAGCCCGCCGCCGTGGCGCTGGTCGCCGTCACGCTGTACGGTCTGGCGCGCGCGCTCGACGGCGCCCGCGGCGGTGCGCTGCTCGCCGGCTGCGGGCTCGGGGCGTTCGCCCTGTCGCGCGGGCTGCCGCCAGCCGTGCTGCTGCTGGCCGCCGTCTCGGCCCTCACGATCTGGCAGCGCCGCTGGCGTCTGGCGGCCACCATCGCGGCGGCCGCCGTCGCCGTCTTCGCGCTCTGGCCGCTGCTGGCGCTGCTGCTGCTGCCGCAGCGCGCGGCGCCGTACTTCGCCGCCTGGCTGGCCTGGAACGCGCAGACGCTCACCGTGCCGGGTCTCGCCGAGCTAACGCGCATCGCGCGCAATCTGCCCTGGTACACCTGGCCGCTGTGGCCGCTCGCGCTCTGGGCGCTGTATTCCTGGCGCTATGCGCTGAGCGCACCCCATATTGCGCTGCCGGCGGTGGTGGGCGCGGCGCTGCTGCTGCGGTTGTTTTTCTCCACCGCCCCGGGCGAGGAGAAGCTGATCCTGCTGGTGCCGCCGCTGGTAATACTGGGGGCCTTCGGCGCGACCTCGCTGCGCCGGGGTGCGGAAAGTGCGCTCGACTGGTTCGCCATCGCCGGCGCCTCGTTCGTCGCGCTGGGTCTGTGGAGCTACTACGTGGCCGTTCATACCGGCGTGCCGCCGAAAATGGCCAATTCCGTCGTGCGCCTGACGCCGGGCTTCCGCTACGAGGTGGTCGCCCCGCTGCTGGCCCTCGCGCTGGCGGCGACCGCGGCATGGATCGCGCTGGTGGTCTGGCGAATCCGCACCCGGCCGCCGATGCTCTGGCGGGGGCCGCTGCTGAACGCCGCCGGCCTCGTCCTGCTGTGGACCGTGGCCAATGCGCTTTTCCTGGCACCCTTGAACCATGCGCGCTCCTATGCAGGCGCTGCGCGCAGCGTCGCGGATCAAATCGAGGCCGCCGGCGCCGGCGGCTGCGTGGTCGCGCACCGCCTGCTGCCTGCGCATCGCGCGCTTTTCGCCTGGCACGGCGGCCTGCGCTTCGTAGCGCCGGAGCACGAAGAGAGCTGCCCGCTGGCACTGCACCGCGATTGGCGACGCTCACAGCTCGACGACGCGCCACCGCCCGGACGCTGGGAACTGATCTGGGAGGGGCCGGGGCCGGCGCGCCGGGACGAGACGTACCGGATTTACCGCCGCGCGGGCTGAGCCGAGACGGCACGTCGTGCCACC
>JANWUU010000310.1 GCA_025057735.1 Burkholderiaceae bacterium | reverse complement strand
GACCCGGCTGCTGCCGGGGCGCGCGTGCGCCGAATACGTTGCCGGCATGCGCGCGCTGCCGATCGGGGCCGAGCAGATCCCCGACTTCCGGCGCCTGTCCGAGGTGCTGATGAAGGCCACCGGCTGGCAGGTCGTGGCCGTCCCGGGTCTGGTGCCCGACGAGGTGTTCTTCGAGCATCTGGCCAACCGCCGCTTTCCGGCTGGCCAGTTCATCCGTCGGCCCGAGCAGCTCGATTATCTGGAGGAACCGGACGTCTTTCACGATGTCTTCGGCCACGTGCCGATGCTGATGCACCCCATCTTTGCCGACTACATGCAGGCGTACGGTGAAGGGGGATTGCGCGCGCAACGGCTGGGGGTGCTGCCGCAACTGGCGCGCGTGTACTGGTACACGGTGGAGTTCGGGCTGGTCGAGCAGGACGGCGGACTGCGCATCTACGGCTCGGGCATCGCCTCCTCGTCGGCGGAATCCGTCTTCGCGCTAGAGGACCCGTCGCCCAACCGCCTGCGCTTCGATCTGCAGCGCGTGATGCGCACGCGATACCGCATCGACGACTTCCAGGAAACCTACTTCGTGATCCGTGACATGGACGAGCTGCTGGAGCTGGCCCGCATCGATTTCGGGCCGATCTATGAGCGCGTGAGAGGGCAGCCGGAATTCGAGCCGGGCGACGTGCTGCCCACCGACCGCGTGATCACGCGCGGCACCGGCGCCTATCATGCGGCGCGCCGCAGGGAGCGCTGAGATGGAGTTTTCCAACCGCACGGTCGTCGTCACCGGCGCCGCCGGCAACCTGGGCCGCGCGGTGGCCGCCGCCTTCGCCGCCCGCGGCGCCAACCTCGCCCTGCTGGACCGCACCGAGGAGCTGCTGCGCCGGGCGTATGCCGGCGAGGATGCGCGCCGTCAGCTGCTCGCGGTCGATCTGCTCGACGCCGCCGCCACCGACCGCGCGCTCGCCGCGGCGGCCGCGCGCTTCGGTCGCATCGACGTGCTCGCCAATATTGCCGGCGGCTTCCGCATGGGCGAGGCGGTGCACGAGACGAGCGCAGCCACCTGGGATTTCCTGATCGACATCAATGTGCGCACGCTGCTCAACGCCGTGCGGGCCGCGGTGCCGCGCATGCTGGCGGCCGGCGGCGGCCGGATCGTCAACGTCGGCGCCGCCTCCGCCCTCAAGGGCGCAGCCCAGATGGGGGCCTATGTGGCCGCCAAGAGCGCGGTGATCCGCCTTACCGAGTCGATGGCGCTGGAATTGCGCGAGAAGAACGTCAACGTCAACTGCGTGCTGCCGTCGATCATCGACACGCCGGAGAACCGCGCGGCGATGCCGGATGCCGACCCGCGCCGCTGGGTCGCACCCGAGGCGCTGGCCGACGTGATCGTGTTCCTCGCTTCCGATGCCGCGCGCGCGATCCACGGCGCGGCAGTGCCGGTGGTGGGTCTGAGCTGACGCGGCGTTCGGTCATTCGCAACTGACGGACGGATCGCGTTGCATCCGCCGGCTCGCCCTAGCGCACACCGTGCCGCGAGCCGGGCGGCGCCGCGCGTGCCGCCGGCAGCAGCCCGAGTGGCGCCAGCGTGCGATCGACCGCCTCGCTCCAGCCACGGTTGGCCGCAGGGCTGGCCGGGCTCGGGTGCGGGATCTGCGCGACCTTGACCTTGCGCGCGAAGGCGGAATCGACCCGCTCGCTGTCGAGCACGCCACGCAGGCAGCGCTCGGCGAAACCGCCCACCCCGATCGCCCACTCGGGCGCAAGCGCCGCGAGCGCCGCCGCGAGGTGGCGGTCGCACGCGGCCTGCACCGCGCGGCGCTCGGCCGCGGGCAGCTTGTCCGGCGTGAGGTTGCGCCCGCTTGCCTCGAGGAAGACGAGCGGACAGTAGTTGAGCACGAACCAGTCGCGAAAGAAGTCCTCGGCGGGGCCGAAGCGCAGCGCCGCCCAGCCCCACAGCCGCCGCCCGCTCACCTCCGAGCGCGGGCAGGCGAAACCTTCGATCGGGCGTCTCGGGTGCTGCAGGGGCGGGGGCGCGACCGGCGCACGGATGCCCATCCAGTCGCGCACGGCGGCCACCTCGCCGAAGGGCACGCCGGTCTGCATCATGCCGAACGGGCCTGGGTTCATGCCGAGCAGCACGACGCGCTTGCGCGTCGCGCCGTAGCGCCTCACGTACGTCTCGTAGGGCGCGAAGGCGTACGCGAGCGGGTTGTAGACATGTGCTACTGGCGGCGCGAAGCGCAGCCGGGCGAGCGAGCGCGACAGCTCGCGCGCGGCGGCGAGCAGTCGCGACGCGGGCAGCGGGATCGTCATAGACGAACCGAGCCTAGCATCGGCGCGGCCGCAGGGACAGGAGGGCGCGCGGCGGCGGCTAAAAGCAGCGCGAGAGCCCGCGATCGGCGCGGCAGCGCCATAGCGCGACCTCTTAATAACCTCCTACTGCGCCCCTGATGGCTGCGTCGCGTCCTTGCTCGCTGTCTGCCGCGTTGACCCCGACAGGCGGCTCCGCTAAGTTGCGCGGCGCGCCGGCATCACGCGGACCGTCGGCGCGGCCTCGAAAACAATCGACCGGGAGACATTCCGATGCGCAAATCCCTTCTGGCTGTGGTCGCCTGCGAACTCGCCGCGCTGGCGGGTCCTGCTTGCGCCGACGCCGAGCTGGCAAAAAAGCACAACTGCGTGGCTTGTCACCACAACGAGCGCAAGACCGTCGGGCCAGCGTTCAAGGATATCGCCGCGAAATACGCGGCCGACAGCGGCGCGGCGCAGAAGCTGGCGAAGAAGATCCGCGAAGGCAGCGTGGGGGTGTGGGGGCAGATGCCGATGCCGGCGCAGCCGCAGGTCTCCGAGGCCGATGCG
>JANWUU010000244.1 GCA_025057735.1 Burkholderiaceae bacterium | reverse complement strand
CAGCGGGTGATCGGCCGGCCGCCCCTTGGCGGCGAAGATCGCGCGCACCGCCGCGGGCGAGTCCGCATCAGCGGCCAGGCCGTAGACCGTTTCCGTGGGCAGCGCGACCAGGCCGCCGGCGGCCAGCACCTGGACCGCGCGCGCGATCTGCGCGGCATCGATGGCGCGCGTCATCGCACCGGCGGCAGGCCGAGGGCACGCGCCACCTCGCTGGCGCGCGTGATCGCCTGCGGCACGCTGGCATCCAGCACCGTCACATGGCCCATCTTGCGGCCCGGCCGCGCCTCGTGCTTGCCATACAGGTGCAGGCGCGCACCGGCGATGCGCAGCACGGCGGCCCAGTCCGGTTCGCGCAGACGGCCGCCGTCGAACCACAGGTCGCCGAGCAGGTTCAGCATCACGGCACTGGCCATCTGCACGGACGCGCCAAGCGGCAGACCGGCCAGTGTGCGGACCTGCTGCTCGAACTGGCTCGTCACGCAGGCGTCGATGCTGAAGTGGCCGCTGTTGTGCGGGCGCGGCGCGATCTCGTTGACCAGCAGATGGCCATCGGCGGCATCCTCTAGCACGAAGAATTCCACGCACAGCACGCCGACGTAGCGCAGCGCCTGCGCAATGCGCACTGCGTGCTGGCGCGCCTGCTGCGCCAGATGCGCCGCCACGCGCGCCGGCGCGATGCTGACAGCGAGGATGCCGGCGCGGTGCTCGTTCTCCGCCACCGGCAGCGCCGCCACACTGCCGTCGGCGCCGCGCGCGACAATGCAGGAGATTTCCTTCTGCAGCCGCAAGCGCTTTTCAAGCACACACGGCACCCCGCCTAAGCGGCTCCAAGCCTCGCGCGCCTCCTCAACTGTCTGCACCGGGATCTGCCCTTTCCCGTCGTAGCCGAGCCGGGCGGTTTTTAAAATGCCCGGCAGCAGCTGCGCATCCAGGCTGCGGAAATCGTCGACGCGCGCCACGATTGCATGCGGCGCGACCGGAATCTGTAGCCCGGCGACGAAGCGCTTCTCCAAGATGCGGTCCTGCGCGATCGCCACCGCGTCAGCCGCCGGGGCCACCTGCACACGGCCCGCCAGCCGCGCTAAAGATGCTGCGGGCACATTTTCGAACTCGGTCGTGACGGCACGGCAGCGCGTTGCCAGCTGCATCAGCGCGTCCTCGTTGTCGTAGGCGGCCACGATTTGCTCGTCGGCGGCTTGCGCGGCTGGACACGCCGGCGTCGGATCCAGCACGCAAACGCGGTAGCCCATCGCCTGCGCAGCGTGCACAAACATGCGGCCGAGCTGCCCGCCTCCAAGCAGCCCGAGCCACTGCCCGGGGGCGACAATCGAGGGCTGCGCCATGCGCGGGGCTACAGCGGCAATGTCATGTTGCGCGCGCGCTCGGTCTGCGCGGCACGGTACTGCGCAAGCCGCATCGCGAGGTCAGCATCGGATGCTGCCAGCAGCGCCACCGCGAACAGCGCCGCATTGGCGGCGCCCGCTTCGCCGATCGCGAAGGTGGCCACCGGCACACCCCTCGGCATCTGCACGATCGACAGCAGCGAATCCTGGCCTTGCAGATAGCGCGAGGGGATCGGTACGCCTAGAACCGGAACGATAGTCTTTGCCGCCAGCATCCCCGGCAGGTGGGCGGCGCCGCCGGCACCGGCGATGATCGCGCGCAGGCCGCGTTCGCGCGCGCGTTCCGCGTACGCGAACATCTCGTCGGGCATGCGATGCGCGGACAACACCTGCGCCTCAAACGGCACAGCAAATTGCTGCAGCACCTCACAGGCGTGCCGCATCGTCTCCCAGTCAGAATCGGAGCCCATCACGACGCCAACTAGCGGCGCGGCTCTCGTAGGACCAGCATTCATCTTGTCGTCGCGATGAGCTGCAAGGCCGCGGATTCTAGAGCCTTGACGATCCGGTGCGGCAGCATCATCAGCACCACCTCCCTTAAGCCAGGTTGCGCAGCGCGCGCAGCACCACCGACAGCATCGCCAGATCCGCTCCGCGCGCAAGCGCCAGCTCCGCCAGCAGCGCACGCACTCGGGTCAGCGCCGGCGCGACGCTGTTCTCCCACGCGGCAAGCGCCGCCAGGGCATCATCGCCAGCGGCCGTCTCCAGCACACGCGCGGCAAGCGCTCGCAACAGGTCGTTTAGCTCGTCGGTGAGCGCCGTGCGCGCCAACGCCTGCCAGTGGGTGTCGACCGGCAGCGCCGCAATTTGGGCGCGCAGCCGCGCAAGCTGCAACCGCTCGCTAAGCGCCACCAGCAGCGCAGCGACGGACGGCAGTGGCCGGCCGCTTGCCGCCGCCAGCTCCGCTGCGTCCAGCGCCGCCACCAGCGCCTCGGAGGCCGCCACCCGCCAGGCGAGCGGCTGCGGCACACCCGCGGCGACCCACGGCTGCGCGCGCGCGGCAAGCGCCTGCGCGGCGCCTGCCTGCGCTTGCAGCGCCTCCAGCACAGCGGCAGCCGCCGGCGTAAAGCGCGCGATTGTGGCCGCCATCGGTTCCGCGAAGCCACGCTGCCGAACAAACCAGCGGGTGGCGCGCAGCGTCAGGCGGTCCAGCTCCATGAGCATCTGCGCCTGTACGTCGTCGGGCACCACGTTGTCCAGCGCCTCGATGGCGCGCCAGGTGTCGACGTGGCCGAAGCTCTCGCGCGCCAGCAGGTAGGCGCGCACGATCTGCGGCGGGGTTGCACCGGTGGTTTCCATCAGCCGATGCACGAAGGTCATGCCGACGCGGTTGACCATGCTGTTGACCACGTGCGTGCTGACGATCTCGCGCCGCAGCGGATGGCGCGGAATCCAAGCCGCGAAGCGTTCGCGCAGCGCCTGCGGGAAGTAGCGCGCCAGCGCGGTGCCCACCCACGGGTCGTCGGGCAGATCGGAGGCCAGCACCTCGTCGTACAGCCACATCTTGCTGTAGGCAAGCAGCACCGCCAGTTCTGGGTTGGTCAGACCCACACCGCGCCGCTTGCGCGCCTCAAACTCCTCTTCCGAGGGGAGAAACTCCAGTTCGCGGTTTAGCAGTCCGCGGCCGACCAGGAAGCGCACGAAGCGCGCCTGCGCATCCAACCGCGCCGGCCCAGCACGGCGTGTAAGCGAGATGATCTGCGTCTGGAAGTAGTTGTCGCGCAGCACCAGCGCAGCCACCTCGTCGGTCATCTGCGACAGCAAGGCATTTCTCTGCTTTTCGGTCAGCTCGCCGTCGGCCATCACCAGACCGAGCAGGATCTTGATATTGACCTCGTGGTCCGAGGTATCGACGCCGGCAGAGTTGTCGATGGCGTCGGTGTTCAGCCGCACACCGGCAAGCGCCGCTTCGATACGGCCGCGCTGCGTAAAGCCAAGGTTGCCGCCCTCAGCCACCACCCGGCAGCGCAATTCGCAGCCATTGACCCGCACCGCGTCGTTGGCGCGGTCGCCCACCTCCGCATGCGACTCGGTGCTGGCCTTCACGTACGTGCCGATGCCGCCGTTGTACAGCAGGTCTACCGGCGCGCGCAAAATGGCCGAGATCAGCTCATTGGGCGTCAGCGCCTCAGCGTCGATGCCGAGCACTTGCCTGGCCTGCGGGGAAATTGGAATGTGCTTGGCCGACCGCGGCCACACGCCGCCGCCGGCGGAAATCAGCGCTGGGTCATAGTCGGCCCATGAAGAGCGCGGCAGCTCGAACAGCCGCCGGCGCTCCTCCCAGCTGCGCGCCGGATCCGGGTCCGGATCGATGAAGATGTGGCGATGGTCGAAAGCGGCCACCAGCTTGATGTGGCGCGACAGCAGCATGCCGTTGCCGAATACGTCGCCCGACATGTCGCCAATGCCGACCACTGTGAAATCGGTGCGCTGCGTGTCGATGCCCAGTTCGCGAAAATGGCGCTTGACGCTCTCCCAGGTGCCACGCGCAGTAATGCCCATTTTTTTGTGGTCGAAGCCGGCGGAACCGCCGGAGGCAAAAGCATCACCTAGCCAGAAGTCGTACTCGCGCGCCACTGCGTTGGCGTAATCGGAGAAGGTAGCGGTGCCCTTGTCGGCGGCAACCACCAAATACGGATCGTCATCGTCGTGCCGCACCACCTGCGGCGGCGGCAGCACGCGGTCGCCCTGCCGGTTGTCGGTCAGGTCGAGCAACCCGCGCAGGTAGTCCTGGTAGCAGGCAATACCCTCCGCCAGCAGCGCATCGCGGTCGGCCGGCGCCCGCTTCAGCACGAAGCCGCCCTTGGAGCCGACCGGCACGATCACCGTGTTCTTCACCATCTGCGCCTTCATCAGGCCCAGCACCTCGGTGCGGAAATCCTCGGGCCGGTCCGACCAGCGGATGCCGCCGCGCGCCACCTTGCCGCCGCGCAGATGCACGCCCTCAAAACGCGGCGAATACACGAAGATCTCGGCATATGGTCGCGGCGGCGGCAAACCGGGCATGCGCGCGCCATCGAACTTGAAGCTGAGAAACGACCGCCGCGGACCGGTCGCACCGGAGCTGCCAGCGCCGGTGCGCCAGAAGTTGGTGCGCACGGTGGCGCGAATCGCCGCCAGATATTGCCGCAGCACGCGGTCTTCCGACAGGTCCGCCACGCGCGCCAGCGCCGCCTCGATCGCCTGCGCCTGCCGCTGCTCGGCCTCGGCATCGGCCGCCGCCGGATCGAAACGAAGCCCAAACAGCCGCACCAGCATGCGCGCAATCTGCGGGTGCGCCGCCAGCGTGGATTCAATGAAGCGCTGTGACAGCGCAAAGCCGATCTGCCGGAAATAGCGCGCGTAGGCGCGCAGGATCACGATCTCGCTGGCGGCAAGCGCTGCGCGCAGCACGAGCCGGTTGAAATCGTCGTCCTCGACTCGGCCTTCAAGGACGGCCAGAAAGCAGTCCTCAAAGCGGCGCGCGATCACCTCCAGTTCCACGTCCTCTGGCACCTGCGCCTGCAGCGCAAAGTCATGCAGCCAGACCGCCTCGGCACCGGTGCCGATCGCATGGCGCGCCTCGGCCAGTACCTTCACGCCCAAATGCTCCAGCATCGGCAGGCTCTCGGTAAGCGCTAGCGGCTGCCCGCGCCGGTACACCTTAAAGCCGAAGCGGTCGGCCGGCGCGCCCAGGGGACGGTAGAAGCTCAGCGCCACCGGCTGCGCCTGGCCGAGTGCGTCGATGCGCAGCAAGTCCGCCACGGCCGCCGCCGCTGTGGTGCGCTCGCGATAGGCGGCTGGAAAGGCACCGGCCCACCGGCAAAACAGCGCTAGGCCCTGGGCTTCGCCACAGGCCTCGACTAGTGCGTCGCGCAGGTCGTCGTCCCAGCGCCGCGCCACCGCCGCAAGTTGCCGCTCCAGCCGCCGCAGATCGACGGTCGGCACCGCCCCAGGCGTGGTGCGGACGACGAAATGCACGCGCGCCAAGATCGCCTCAGTCAGCAGCACGTCGAAATCCGCCTGCGTACCGGCGAACGCCTGCAGCAGCAGCTCTTGGAATTTGCGCCGCAGCTCGGTGTGATAGGCATCGCGCGGCACGTACACCAGGCAGGAGACAAAGCGCTCGAACGGATCGCGCCGTACGAACAGGCGCAACTTCTGCCGCTGCCCCAGCCGCAGGATGCCCATCGCGGTCTCGTACAGCTCATCGACTGTGATCTGGAACAGCTCATCGCGCGGGTAGGTCTCCAGGATGTGCGCGAGCGCCTTGTCCAGGTGGCCACCCGGGGTCAAGCCCGCGCGCGCGCGCACCGCGGCCACCTTGCCGCGCAGAATCGGGATCTCGGCCACGCGCTCCATGTAGGCGGTGGAGGTAAACAGCCCGATGAACCGGTGCTCGCCGACCACGCGCCCTTGCGCATCGAAACGCTTCACGCCGATGTAATCGGTATAGCCGGGCCGGTGCACCGTGGAACGCGTGTTGGCCTTGGTCACGATCACCGTCGGCGAGGGCTGCCGCGCCAGCGCGCGCATCGCCGGGGTCAGCGCCGCAAAGCTCGCTGACACAGGCTGACCGGCCGGCTCGCGCAGCAGGCCTAGACCGCTGCCTGGCACCAGCCTGAGCGCCTCGACTCCTTCGCGCAGCACAAGCTCATGCTGCAGCGAGCCGAGCAAGACCAGATGCTCGTTAGCCAGCCAGCGCAAGAAAGCGGCACCCTCGCGCGCCTCTTCGGCAATCGACGCGGGTGCGGTCGCCTCCAGCTCGTCGGCCGCTGCGCGCAGCCGCGCCAGCATCGGCGCGAAGTCCGTCACTGCCGCACGTACGTCCTGCAGCACGCGCTCGATGTCAGCCAGCAGCGCGGCGCGCTGGTCCGCCTCGGGCAGGCGGTCGATCTCCAAATGCATCCATGATTCGCGCGGCGCCTGCGGCGCGTCGTGGCGCGCCGCCAGCGTGCGCAGCGTGCCGTCGGCCTCGCGCGTGACGGCAAAGACCGGATGCACGATCAGATGCAGCGTGGTGCCGCGCCGCGACAGCTCCATGGTCACCGAA
>JANWUU010000243.1 GCA_025057735.1 Burkholderiaceae bacterium | reverse complement strand
GAAGATGTGGCGATGGTCGAAAGCGGCCACCAGCTTGATGTGGCGCGACAGCAGCATGCCGTTGCCGAACACGTCGCCCGACATGTCGCCGATGCCGACCACCGTGAAATCGGTGCGCTGCGTGTCGATGCCCAGTTCGCGGAAATGGCGCTTGACGCTCTCCCAGGCGCCGCGCGCGGTGATGCCCATTTTCTTGTGGTCGTAGCCGGCGGAGCCGCCGGAGGCAAAGGCATCGCCGAGCCAGAAGCCGTACTCGCGCGCCACCGCGTTGGCGTAATCGGAGAAGGTGGCGGTGCCTTTGTCGGCGGCGACCACCAGATACGGATCGTCGTCGTCGTGCCGCACCACCTGCGGCGGCGGCAGCACGCGGTCGCCCTGCCGGTTGTCGGTCAGGTCGAGCAACCCGCGCAGGTAGTCCTGATAGCAGGCAACGCCCTCCGCCAGCAGCGCATCGCGGTCGGCCGGCGCCCGCTTCAGCACGAAGCCGCCCTTGGAGCCGACCGGCACGATCACCGTGTTCTTCACCATCTGCGCCTTCATCAGGCCGAGCACCTCGGTGCGGAAATCCTCCGGCCGGTCGGACCAGCGGATGCCGCCGCGGGCCACCTTGCCGCCGCGTAGATGCACACCCTCGAAACGCGGCGAATACACGAAGATCTCGGCATACGGCCGCGGCGGCGGCAAACCCGGCATGCGCGCGCCATCGAACTTGAAGCTGAGGAACGGCCGCCACGGACCGGGTGCGCCGGAGCTGCCCACGCCGGTGCGCCAGTAGTTGGTGCGCACGGTGGACCGAATCGCCGCCAGATACTGCCGCAGCACGCGGTCCTCCGACAGATCCGCCACGCGCGCCAGTGCCGCCTCGATCGCCTGCGCCTGCCGCTGCTCGGCCTCGGCATCGGCCGCCGCCGGATCGAAACGAAGCCCAAACAGCCGCACCAGCATGCGCGCGATCTGCGGGTGCGCCGCCAGCGTGGTTTCGATGAAGCGCTGCGACAGCGCAAAGCCGATCTGCCGGAAATAGCGCGCGTAGGCGCGCAGGATCACGATCTCGCGGGCAGAAAGCGCCGCGCGCAGCACGAGCCGGTTGAAGTCGTCGTCCTCCACCCGGCCGTCGAGCACGGCCAGAAAGCACTCCTCGAAGCGGCGCGCGATGGCCTCCAGCTCCATGTCCTCCGGCAACTGCGCCTGCAGCGCGAAGTCATGCAGCCAGACCGCCTCGGTGCCGGCGCCGATCGCATGGCGCGCTTCGGCGAGCACCTTCACGCCCAGATGCTCCAGCATGGGTAGGCTCTCGGCAAGCGCGAGCGGCTGGCCGCGCCGGTACACCTTGAAGCCGAAGCGGTCGGCCTGCGCGCCCAGTGGCCGGTAGAAGCTCAACGCCACCGGCTGCGCCTCGCCGAGCGCGTCGATGTGCAGCAAGTCGGTCACCGCCGCCGCCGGCGGGGTGCGCTCGCGATAGGCGGCCGGAAAGGCGCCGGCCCAGCGCCGAAACAGCGCCAGGCCCTGCGCTTCGCCGCGGGCCTCGACCAACGCGTCGCGCAGATCATCGTCCCAGCGGCGCGCCACCGCCGCGAGCCGCTGCTCCAGCCGCCGCAGGTCGACGGCCGGCACCGCCCCGGGCGTGGTGCGGACGACGAAATGCACGCGCGCCAGGATCGCCTCGGTCAGCAGCACGTCGAAATCCGCCTGCGTGCCGGCGAACGCCTGCAGCAGCAGCTCCTGGAACTTGCGCCGCAGCTCGGTGTGGTAAGCATCGCGCGGCACGTACACCAGGCAGGAGACGAAGCGCTCGAACGGATCGCGCCGCACGAACAGGCGCAGCTTCTGCCGCTGCCCCAGCCGCAGGATGCCGAGCGCCGTTTGGTACAGCTCATCGACCGTGATCTGGAACAGCTCGTCGCGCGGATAGGTCTCCAGGATGTGCGCAAGCGCCTTGTCCAGGTGGCCACCCGGGGTCAGGCCCGCGCGCGCGCGCACCGCGGCCACCTTGCCGCGCAGGATCGGGATCTCGGCCACGCGCGCCATGTAGGCGGTGGAGGTGAGCAGACCGATGAAGCGGTGCTCGCCGACCACGCGCCCCTGCGCATCGAAACGCTTCACCCCGATGTAGTCGGTGTAGCCGGGCCGGTGCACCGTGGAACGCGTGTTGGCCTTGGTGACGATCACCGGCGGCGCGGGCTGGCGCGCCACCGCGCGCATCGCCGGGGTCAGTGCCGCGAAGCTCGCCGAGATCGGCTCTCCGGCCGGCTCGCGCAGCAGGCCCAGACCGCTGCCCGGCACCAGCCTGAGCGCCTCGACCCCTTCGTGCAGCACAAGCTCGTGCTGCAGCGAGCCGAGCAGGACCAGATGCTCGTCGGCCAGCCAGCGCAGGAAGGCCGCGCCCTCGCGCGCCTCTTCGGCGATCGACGTGGGCGCGGTCGCCTCCAGCTCGTCGGCGGCCGCGCGCAGGCGCGCCAGCATCGGCGCGAAGTCCGTCACCGCCGCGCGCACGTCCTGCAGCACGCGCTCGATGTCGGCCAGCAGCGCGGCGCGCTGGTCCGCCTCGGGCAGGCGGTCGATCTCCAAATGCATCCACGATTCGCGCGGCGCCTGCGGCGCGTCGTGGCGCGCCGCCAGCGTGCGCAGCGTGCCGTCGGCCTCGCGCGTGACGGCAAAGACCGGATGCACGATCAGATGCAGCGTGGTGCCGCGCCGCGACAGCTCCATGGTCACCGAA
>JANWUU010000190.1 GCA_025057735.1 Burkholderiaceae bacterium | reverse complement strand
CGTGTCTGGATCCGGCACCGAGGCGCGGTAGCGGTATTCGCTGGCGATCTCCACCGTGGTCGGCACGCGCGCGATGGCCTCGATCCAGTAGCGCGCCACGCAGCCGGCGTAATGGCTGGTGCCGCAGGCGAGGATCAGCACCCGCGAAATCCGCGGCAGCACGCTCGGCGCCGCCTCGCCGAACAGGACCGGGTCGATGCCGGCCACCGGGTCGAGCGTATCGGCGATGGCGCGCGGCTGCTCGAAGATCTCCTTCTGCATGAAGTGGCGATAGGGGCCGAGCTCGACGCTGCCGAGTCCGGCCTGCACGGTGCGCACCTCGCGCGCCACCGGCCGGCCGTGCGCATCGACGATCCACATGCGTCCGAGCTGCAGATCGACGACGTCGCCCTCCTCCAGGTACACGATGCGCTCGGTCGTGCCCGCCAGCGCCAGCGCATCGGAGGCGAGGAAACACTCGCCGTCGCCCAGCCCGACCACCAGCGGCGAGCCGGCGCGTGCGCCGACCACGCGATGCGGTTCTTCGCGCGCGAACACCGCGATCGCGTAGGCGCCGTGCAGCTCGCGCACCGCCTTTTGCACGGCCTCGAACAGGTCGCCGTCGTACAGGCTGTCGATCAGGTGCGCGATGACTTCGGTGTCGGTCTGGCTCTCGAACCGGTACCCCTGCGCGGATAGGCGCGCGCGCAGCACATCGTGGTTCTCGATGATGCCGTTGTGCACCAGCGCGATCCGCGCCGCGCCGTGGCGGCCAGAAAAATGCGGATGGGCGTTGTCGGTGGTCGGCGCGCCGTGCGTCGCCCAGCGCGTATGCGCGATGCCGATGAAGGCCTGTAGTCCGCGCGTGCGGGCGTCCAGTTCGGCCACGCGGCCGACACTGCGCACGCGTTTCAACTCGCCGTCCGCGTACACCGCCACGCCGCAGGAGTCGTAGCCGCGGTACTCCAGGCGGCGCAGCCCCTCGATCAGGACAGGAACGATGTCTCGCTGGGCGACCGCGCCGACGATGCCACACATCTGGGCCTCTCACGTAAATTTGGGATGGCGGCGAATGCTAGCCTTGGTGTCAGGGAATTGGATTTCGAATATTGCGCTTTTTTATTCGTGAAATTTCGCCTCTGTTAGTCGATGCAATAATCGGTCATAAGGGCAAGCCAAATGAAGGAAAACACAAACCCGGCATTGCCGCTGGATGCCGCCGACCGTCGCTTGCTGAACCTGTTGCAGGAGGACGCCTGGGTCACCAACCAGGCCCTCGCCGCGCGCGCGCACCTTTCGCCGCCGACCTGTTTACGGCGCGTACGGCGCCTCATTGAGTCCGGCATCATCGAACGCACGATCGCCATCGTGGCGCCCGAGAAAGTCGGCCCGACGCTGACGGCCATCGTGGAGATCACCCTCGAACGTCAGGGCGCCGAGCATCTAGACGCCTTCGAGGCGCGCGTCCGCGACGAGGCGGCCGTCCAGCAGTGCTACCGGGTGTCGCCCGGGCCGGATTTCGTGCTGGTGGTCGCGGTGCCCGACATGCCCGCCTACCATGCGCTGGTGCACCGGCTGTTCACGGCGCAGGCCAACGTGCGCAACGTGCGCAGCTTCTTTGCGGTCAAGCGCAGCAAGTTCGCGCCGCGGGTGGCGCTGCCGGCCTGACGGGCGCGTGGCGCCCCCTCACTCGGGCTTCTTTTTGGTCGGCCGTTGCCAGCCCTCGACCGTGGTCTGCCGCGCGCGCGCCACGGTGAGCTTGCCCGCCGGCACGTGCCGCGAGACGGTCGATCCGGCCGCCACCGTGGCGCCGGCGCCGACCGTGATCGGCGCCACCAGCACGCTGTTGGAGCCGGTGTGCACGTCGTCCTCGATCACGGTGCGGTGCTTGTTGGCGCCGTCGTAATTGGCGACGATGGTGCCAGCGCCGATGTTGACGCGTGCCCCCACGGCCGCATCGCCGACGTAGGCCAGGTGGTTGGCCTTCGAGGCGTGGCCGAAGCTGGAGTTCTTCACCTCGACGAAATTGCCGATGTGCACCTCGTCGGCGAGCGTCACCTCCGGCCGCGTGCGCGCAAACGGCCCGATGCGCGCGTTGGCGCCGATCGTCGCCCGCTCGAGATAGCAGAAACCGAGCACCTCGGTGCCGGCGCCGATCGTGCAGTCTCGGATCAGGTTGTTCGGGCCGATGCGCACGCCATCGGCCAGGTGCACCCGCCCCTCGAAGACGTTGCCGACGTCGATCACCACGTCCGCGCCGACGGTCAGCTCGCCGCGCACGTCCAGGCGCGCCGGGTCGGCGAGCCGTACGCCCGCCTCGAGCAGGCGCTCCGCCAGGCGCCGCTGCAGGATGCGTTCCAGCCGCGCCAGTTGCGCCGGGCTGTTGATGCCGAGTGTTTCCTCGGCGTCCTCCACGGGCACGGCCGCCACGTGCAGCCCCTCCGCCACCGCCTGCGCGACCACGTCCGTCAGGTAATACTCGCCCTGGGCGTTGTCGGCCGACAGGCGCGCCAGCCAGCGTTTCAGCGCCGGGGTCGGCGCGACCAGAATGCCGGTATTGACCTCGGTGATCGAACGCTCCGCCGCGCTGGCGTCGCGCTCCTCCACGATCCTGCGCACGTTGCCGGCCGCATCGCGCACGATCCGCCCGTACCCATGCGGATCGTCGAGTCGCACCGTCAGCAGCCCCATGCCCTCGTGCTCGGCGTCGCGGGCGGCCTGCAGCAGCCGCAGGACGGTGGCAGCCCGCAACAGCGGCACGTCACCGTACAGCACCAGGGTGAGCGCCGACTCGTCGAGCAGCGGCGCGGCCTGCTGCACGGCATGTCCGGTGCCGAGCTGCGGCTGCTGCAGCACGAACTGCACGTCGGCCTCGCGCTCGAAGGCACTGCGCACCGCTTGCGCGCCGTGCCCCACCACGACCACGATGCGGCCGTCGGCCCCGGCCTGCGCCCGCACCGCGCGCGCCAGCGCGAGCACGTGCGCTAGCATGGGCTTGCCCGCCAGCGGGTGCAGGACCTTCGGCAGCGCCGAGCGCATCCGTTTGCCCTGACCGGCGGCGAGGATCACGATGTTCATGGCGCGAGGAGAGAAGTCGTGCGCACCGCCGCGCATCGTAGCATCGGCCCCTGGGCGCGCCGCCTGGCCGCGCTGGCGTGCGTGGCGCTGGCAGCCGCCTGCTCCACGCTGCGCCTCGGCTACAACAACGCCGACACGCTGCTCGTCTTCGCGCTCGACCGCTACTTCGACCTGGACGACGCGCAGCGGCAGCTGGCGCGCGACAGCGCGCGAGCGCTGCTCGCGTGGCACCGCGCCACCCAGCTGCCCGCCTACGCGGATTTCATCGAGCGCGTCAGCCAGCGCGTCGGCCAGCGCCTCGACGCCGAGGACGTCCTTCTGCATTTCGCCGAAGCCAACGCCCGCCTGCTCGCGCTCGGCGAGCGCGCCGCCCCGGCGCTGGCGCGCCTGGCGCTCACGCTCACGCCCCAGCAGATCGCGCATTGCGAGCAACGGCTGGCGCAGGATAACGTCAAGGCGCGTCGCGAACTCACGGGCAATGGCCGGCGCGACACGCTGGAAGGGCGCGTGCAGCGCACGATCGAGCGGGTGCAGGACTGGTTCGGCGCGGTCACGCCGGAGCAGCAGCAGTTGATCCGCCGCAGCGTCGAGCAGAGGGCCGTCGAGCACGGCTTCTGGCTCGAGGAACGGGAGCGCCGGCAGCGCGAGCTGCTCGCGCTGCTGCGCCGGATCGAACGCGAGCAGCCGACGCTGGAGCAGGCGACCCGCTGGGTCGCCGCCCATTTCGCGCGCATGGCAGAACCGGCCGAGGCGGAGCGCCGCGCACAGCTTGCGCGCGCGCGGTTCGCCAACGCCGAGCTGGTCGCGCAACTGCTGAATACGGCCACGGCGGCGCAGAAGGCGGCGCTCGTCAAACGGCTACGCGGCTACGCGGAGGACTTGGCGACGCTCGCCGCCGTCAGCGCGCGCGGCTGAGCGCACTCAACGGGCCTGCTGCGCCCCGTGCGCCGCATGGCGCGCGCGCGCATGGTGCGCGCGGTTGCCCGCGGTGGGGACGAGCGAGCCCAACACCATGCCGATGCCGGCCAGCACGAAACCGCCGAGCACCGAGGGCAGCGTTTCGCCGAGCGGCGTGAAATCGAGCAGCGCCCAGGTGGACATGCCGAGCACGATCGACCACACGGCACCCTGCGTGGTCGCGCGCTTCCAGTACAAACCGCACACGAGCGGCCAGAAGGCGCCGACGACCGGGAACTGATAGGCCTTGGCCACCAGCTCGTAGATGGGCGTGCCTTCCATGCGAATCGCGTAGGCCAGGACCGCCAGCGTGAACACGAGCACGGTCACGCGCATGGCGCGCAGCTCGCGCTGGTCCGACAGGGCGACGAAATTCTTCAGGATGTTCTCCACGAAGGTGGTGGACGGTGCGAGGAGCGTGGCGGACGCGGTGGACATAATCGCCGACAGCAGCGCGCCGAAGAACAGAACCTGCAGCCAGGTCGGCATGTGCTGCATCACCAGCGTGGGTAGGATCTTCTGCGGGTCGTCCTTGTGCAGCGCGGCGGCCGCCTCCGGCATGATCAGGAAGGCGGACAGACCGATGAACATCGGCACGAAGGCGAACGCCAGGTAGGACAGTCCGCCGATGATCGGACCGCGCACGGCGGTATCGACGTTCTTGGCCGACATCACGCGCTGGAAAACGTCCTGCTGCGGAATCGAGCCGATCATGATGGTGATCGCGGCCGACAGCCAGAACAGCCAGGCGTGCAGCGTCGGCTCGGGGAAGAACCGGAACATCTCTTTGCTGGCCGCGTAGTCGATGACCGGCGCCACCCCCCCGGTCAGGTTGGCGGCGAAGAGGGCGATCAGGCTCAGGCCGACCACGATGATGAGCATCTGGAAGAAGTCCGTGAGCGCCACCGACCACATGCCGCCGAAGACCGTGTAGACGAGCACGACCGCCGTGCCGAGCGCCATGCCCGTCGTGATCGAAATCGCCCCCTGCGACAGCAGCGAGAACACCAGACCGAGCGCGGTGACCTGCGCCGCCACCCAGCCGAGGTAGGAGATCATGATCACGGCGGCCGAGAAGATCTCCACCCCGCGCCCGTAGCGCTGGCGGTAGAAATCGCCGATGGTCAACAGGTTCAGTTTGTAGAGCCGGGCGGCGAAGAACATGCCGACGAAGACGAGGCACAGCCCCGCGCCGAACGGATCTTCCACCGTCTTCGTCAGCCCGCCCTCGATGAACTTGGCCGGGATGCCGAGCACGGTCTCGGAGCCGAACCAGGTGGCGAAGGTCGTCGTCACGATCATGATGAGCGGCAGCGAGCGGCCCGCCAGCGCATAGTCGGCGGTATTGCGCACGCGTCGCGCGGCATACAGGCCGATGCCGATGGAGACGAGCAGGTACAGGACGATGAAGCCGATCAGCGTCATGGCGGGCTCCGGCGGCTCGAAGGTGCGGACGATAAAGCGAAGCGCTGCCCGCGCTCAACGCCGGCGCCCATCGTGCCAACCCGCATGATGCGTCGGCACAACCGTCGTCGGTCAGCGCGGCCCCGGCGCGTGCCGCCGCTGTGCGCGTTCCAGCAGCCAGGCGTCGGCCGCGCGCGCCTGCGGTGTCGCCAGCGCCTGCGGCTGGACGGCGCCCGGCGCGGCCGGCAGCACCAGGTTGGCGTTCCAGGATTCGCCGGCCCGCATCGGCAGGGGAGCCGGCATCGTCTCCACCAGCGCGTCGTCGATCCAGGGCGCGACCTGCCGCAGCACCAGGCGCGCGCGCGGCCGGATCGCCGTCTCCGCCAGCCGCCCGCGCTGCCCCCAGCGCACGATCAGGGTGTTGCCGGTGGTGGTCGGCTCGATGCGGTCGGTGATGGCGACATCGCGCCGCGCCCCGTGGTTGCGCCACATCATGAATTCCTCGAACAGCATCGCCAGGTCCTCGCGCGTGGTCGAGTAGGCGTACTCGTCGGTGGCGCGGTCGCCGGCAAAGAAGACGGCCACCTGCTGCGGGGTATAGGCGCGCTGGGTGTCGGTGGCAGGCTGCCCGGCGAATTTCACCTGCGCCAGACCGCGCAGGATGTCGGAGGTCAGCGGCAACTGGCGGTCGAGGTCGTCGGAGGGCAGCAGCCGCATGCCATAGCGCGGCCCGATGTTGTCCCAGAGCGTGCGCGCGGGGTCGAGCGCGGCGCGGATCGCCGGCGGCGCGAAATCTCCCGCATGCGCCAGCTCGTGGTACATCAGCCAGCCGGCTTCGTACACCACGTCTTCGATCGGGCGCGTCGACCGCGCCGTCGGCGCGAAATACCGGAACACGTTGGCATGGCCGACCACGTAGCGCCACAGGCTGGCGTAGTTCAGATCGCGGCCGAACTCGGAGCGGAAGTCGGGCGCCTCGTTGATCGTGTCGCGCTGCGCCGGCGTGAGCCAGAAATTGGCGGCGTCCAGGTAGATCGCACCGGTCAGCCCGTAATAAAACGAGGGCCGCACCTGCGCGCCGATCACGATCGCGGTCACGCCATTGAGCAGCCGGCGCACGTCGGCCATCTCGGGGCGGGCGATGAACTGCGCGAACACCGCCCCCATCCAGTCGTGCGAGACGAGCAGGCGGTCGAGGATGTGCGCCACGCTCGGCTCGCCGCCGCCGCTGTCCTGATGCAGCAGCGGCAGCACGGACAGCGGACAGGTGTTCTTGCCCGGCCCGGTCCACTGCAGGCGCGCGTCGTAGACGCACGCCGCCAGCCGCGACGCATAGGGGCCTTGCGGCCGATACGGGTGCACGCGCGCGACGTGAAAACCGCCGAACCCGTGCGCGCCGTCCTGCGGCGCCTGCGCGTGCCGCTCGACCAGCACCAGCACGTCGTCGCTGTCGGTGGCGCCATCGGCCGCTTGGCGCGTGACCCGAAAACGCAGCAGCGTGTCGCGCGCCACGGACGGGGCGGTGAAGAGCACGCGGTTCGGATCGGTGGTGTCGAGCGCGACCGCCGGCCCTTCGAGCTGCCGCCAGGACGTGCGCTCCGCTGCTGCCGCCGCCGGCCAGGCGCGCAGCGACACCTTGCCGCCCTCGCGCACCGCATGATCCAGCCGCGCGGTGGCGCGCGACGGCGCGGCCGGATTTGTGGCCACCACGCGGGCGAGCGCGCTGCGGCGCGCCCCGCTGGGGTCCGTGAAGTCGACGCGGATCGAATAGGTGCCGGCCGCCGGCGGCTCGAAGCTCACCGCCTGGGACCGACTGGCGAGCAGGTTGCCGGAGGGATCGAGCGGCGGTCCCTCGGTCTGCACCCAGAGCACGTCGGTCAGCGGCCCGCGGCAACCCGCGATCGCGATGCCGGCGGCCTTGCCCACCGCGATCGGCGAGTCGGCGACGAGCGTGAATTCCTCGCCGGCGCCGCGGCAGGTCACCGCCGGCGCGGGCCCGTCATCGGTCGATCCGCCGCCTCCGCCGCCGCAGGCCGCGAGCCAGAGCGCCGACAGCGCGACCCATCCCGGTCGTCTCATCGCCTCCCCCCCGATCAGCCGGGCCGTCTCACCCGAGCGCGCACGACCTCAAAAACCCTCGTCGGACCAGCCGCCGCCCCGCCCCGGCAGCGCGAACCCGAAGAACGCCCACGCCAGCATCAGCGCGATAGCGGCGATCGCGGTCGCCACGATCAGCAGCAGGCGATTGCGCCGCGCCGTCTCATACCGTAGCTGCCGCAGTTCGCGCAGGATCTGGCGGTGTCGCGTGTCGTCGGTCAGCGCCTGATGCACGAGGCGCGGCAGCTGCGGCAGCAGCCGGCTCCACTGCGCGGCTTCGTAGCGCAGCCGCTCCTCCAGACCCTTGAAGCCCGCCTGCTCCTGCATCCAGCGTTCCAGAAAGGGCTTGGCGGTCTTCCAAAGGTCGAGGTCGGGGTTGAGCTGGCGGCCCAGTCCCTCGATAGCGAGCAGCGTCTTTTGCAGCAGCACCAACTGCGGCTGCACCTCGACGTTGAAGCGGCGCGAGGTCTCGAACAGCCGCAGCAGCACCTGGGCGAACGAGATGTCCTTCAGCGGCCGGTCGAAAATGGGCTCGCAGACGGCGCGGATCGCGCTCTCCAGCTCGTCGACGCGGGTACCCGCCGGTACCCAGCCGGACTCCACGTGCAGCTCCGCGACGCGCTTGTAGTCGCGGCGGAAAAAGGCGAGGAAGTTCTGCGCCAGGTAGTTCTTGTCGTTGTCCGACAGCGTGCCGACGATGCCGAAGTCGAGCGCGATCCAGCGCCCGAAGTCCTCGCCGCTGTCGCCGACGTAGATGTTGCCCGGGTGCATGTCGGCGTGAAAGAAACCGTCGCGCAGCGCCTGCGTGAAGAAGACTTCCACCGCGTTGGCCGACAGCTGCTTGATGTCGACGCCGGCGGCGCGCAGGCGCTCGACTTGGTTGACCGGGATGCCGCGCATGCGCTCCATCACCAGCACGTTCTCGCGGCAAAAATCCCAGTACATCTCCGGCACGCGCAGCAACCGCGAGCCGGCGAAATTGCGCCGCAGCTGCGAGGCATTGGCCGCCTCCCGCATCAGGTCCAGCTCGTCGTGCAGGATCTTGTCGAACTCGGCCACCACCGCGCGCGGCCGCAGGCGGCGGCCGTCGCGCCAGAGCCTTTCCACCAGCGCCGCGCCGACCTCCATCAGCGCCAGATCCTTTTCGATCGCCGCCCGCATGCCGGGTCGCAGCACCTTGACCGCCACCTCCCGGCCGGCGGCGGCACCGAAGGCGGGGTCGGCGCGCATCACCGCCAGATGCACCTGCGCGATGGAGGCGCTCGCCACCGGCTCGCGCTCGAAGTGCGCGAACACCTCGTCGATGCGGCGGCCCAGGCCGCGCTCGATTTCCGCCACCGCAACGGCTGAGGGAATCGGCGGCACGCGGTCCTGCAGCTTGGCGAGCTCGTCGGCGATGTCCGCCGGTAGCAGGTCGCGCCGGGTCGAAAGGGCCTGCCCGAACTTGACGAAAATGGGTCCGAGGTCTTCCAGCGCACGCCGCAGCCGCACGCCGCGCGGCTCCGACAGGTTGCGCCCGAGCGACAGAATCCGCAGCAGCCGGCGCAGCCACGGGCTTTTCAGGCCCGCGAACACCACCTCGTCGAGGCCGAATCGATAGACGGTGACGAAGATGCGCGCCAGGCGCAGCAGGCGCATCATCGGCCACTCGCTCCCAGCGACGCGGCGGCGCGCGGAAAGCCCGCTGCCGCTCCCATCAGAGGTGCTCCAGGCGTTCGACGCGCTTGAGCAGCCGCTCGACGTCGTCGCGCAGCGCGGTGACCTGGCGCGCGAAGGCCTCCATTTCTGTGCGCGGGGTGAGCAGCGGCTCCTCGGCGACGAAATAATCGGCCCCGGAAGCCACCAGCCGCGCGCCGCCGTCGCGCAGCCCCTGCAGCAGCGCGCGCAGCAAACCGACGAGGCGCACCGCAGCGGCATCGCCGACGAAGCGCGCCAGCTCTTCCTCCGGCTCGGGCCGCAGGTTTTCCAGCACGGCGGCCAGCGCCTGCGCGAAGTCGGCGTCGCCCGCCAGGCGCAGGTTGCGCTTCAGCGCTTGCGGATCGAGGGCCGCCCGCGGCAGTTGCGCCGTATCGACTTCGATGCGCACTTGCGGCTCGCCGCTGCCGACCGCGAAGGTGCCGTCGCTGTTGACCGCCAGCCGTACCGTCAAAGGCGGCGCCTCGATCTGCGCCACCCGGCCCGCGTACGCGGCGAGCTTCTCGCGCGCCCAGGACTCGCGCGCCAGCAGGCGATTGAGCAGCGCGACGGCGGCTTCGGAAGCGAGCTGGTCGAGCATCGGGAGAACGCGGGGGCGAGGCAGCGGCTCGCATTGTCGCAAACCGGCCCGACACCGGTGTCGCGTCCGAGTAACCGCCGCGACGCGCGCGGCCGCGAGGCGAGGCGGCGCTTCTCGGAGTGCCCGGCATTCCTGGCTCTCCGTGTCGCCCGACGCGAAGGCGGGTTTTTGGCCGGCCGCTCGGCCCTTGCGCGTTGCGTCCTACGGCGTCATCGTTGCGCGGCGACGGCCCGGGTCGCAGCCGGCGCCAGCGTCACGGGTGCGTCTGCGCGAACGAGCCGCGGCGGACAGCGCGCGGCATCGCCTGCCGGGTGCCGCCGCGCGCGTCCGATGGAGGATTTTCTCGCGGCGCAGGGCGCGTCGCGAGCATTCAGCCGAGCTGCTGGATGCCGGCCAGCAGCCACCCGCCCGGTCCCTGCACGGGTTTGGAGAGGTTCCAGACCTCGTCGACGCGTTCGATCTCGCCATCGACCCGCAGCGTGCCGCTGAAGCGGACGCTGGCGACGTACTCCTGCGCGGTGGTCTCGATGCCGAGCAGATCGGCCTCGAGGGTCACCACCTCCACCTGCGGGGCCGCGCCACGGGCATTCAGCTCGTGGGTCAACGCCACGAACATCTCCTGCGTCGTGAATTCCTCCAACTCGGCCAAGTCGCCACGG
>JANWUU010000182.1 GCA_025057735.1 Burkholderiaceae bacterium | reverse complement strand
GCCCAGTCGTGGCCCGTCATCGGCCGGCCGGCGCCGCGCTGGAAACGGCGGGCCAGTTGCGGCGCACCGAAGCGCTCGAAATTGCGCGCCCAGGCGTCCGCCACCAGGCCGGCATCGCCCACGACTGGCCGCGGCAGCGCGGTGCGGTAGGGCAGGGTGCGCGCGAACTCGCCGTCGGTGTCCACCACCCACACGACGTCGTAGTCGACGTTGCCGGTCAGCAGCGCCGGATTGGCGAGGTCCCGCTCGCGCGGATCGGCCGACAACTTGAACGACCGCGTGGCCACGACCTTCAGCCCGAAGCGCTTCAGCGACGCCTGCACCACCGCCGCGCGGGCGGCATCGGCGGGGCGCGGACCGGCCAGCAGCAGCACGCGGTTCGCGCGCCGCGCCGCCAGCCACTGTGCCAGCGCATCCGCGCGCATGCGTTCGCTCGGCCCCGTGTGCAGCAGGTGCGGTTGGCATTGCGGCCCGCGCAGCGCGTCCGCCCCTTCGCCGACGTTGAACAGCGGCAACCGCACCGCGGCGGCCACAGCCACGATCCAGTCTGCCGGAACGTCGAGTACGAGGGCGGCCGCACCGCCTTTCTCCAGCCGCAGCGCCTGCGCACGGGCATCGGCGGCATCCTTCGCCTCGGCCGCGATCACGTTGACCTTCAGGCCGGCGGCGTCGAGCTCGAACGCGGACTCCTTCAGCGCCACGTCCACCGCCTGCGTGATCGGTCCACCGGGGTGGCCGAGATAGGCGAGCTCGACGCGGCGCGGTTCCAGCCGCTCATCGTCGGCGCGCGCGAGCACCCCGATCGTCAGGGTCGCGGCCGCCAGGCAGGGGCTCAGCAGCGAGGCGACGGCGGCCGCAAGCCACCGCCACCTTTCAGTCATCGACCACCACCATGTACGGGACACGTCCCACCGGGATCGTCTTGATCGGTTTGGCGGTGGCCACGTCTACCACCGTCATGTCGTCGGACAGGCCATTGGCGACGAACAGGCGCGAGCCGTCGCGGTTCAGCGCCACGTTCCAAGCCCGTTTGCCGACCAGCGCGAGCTGGGTCGTCTTGCGGGAGGCCACGTCGACCCAGGCGACATGATTCGCTCGCCCCAGGGCGACGAACATCGTCCTGCCGTCGCGCGCCAGCGTCAGCCCGACCGGCGTGATGTCGTCGGGCCGCATGCCCTTGACCTCGAACTTCACGGTGCCGATCACGGTCAGGTCCTTGGTCGACACGATGCTGACGCTCGCCCCGAGCTCGTTCGTCACCCACAGCTCTTCGCCGCCGGCGGCCAGCGCCAGCCGGCGCGGCCGCTTGCCCACCCCGATGTTCTTGATGACCTTGTGCGTCCCGGTGTCGATCACGTGGACCATGTTCGCCACCTCCGAGGTCACATAGACGCGCTTGCCGTCCGGCGCCACCAGCACGCCCTCCGGCTCCTTGCCGACCGGAATCGAGCGGATGACCTTGCGCGAGGCCATGTCGATCACGTTGACGGCGCCGTCCTCCTCGTTGGACACGTATGCGAACTTGCCGTCCGGCGACAGATCGAACGCCTCCGGATCCTCGCCGAGGGGAATGCTGCCGGTCACCTTGCGCGCTTGGACGTCGATGAGGTCGGCGCGGTGCGAATCGCCGCAGGCGACCATCAGGGTGGAACTGCCCGGCAGGAACTGCATGTGACGCGGACGCTTGCAGGTCGGGATGGTGCCGACCACCGACAGCGTGCGCAGGTCGACCAGGGTGAGGGCATGATCCTTCTCGCTGGATACGAAGGCGATCCCCGTGCCCTTCGCGTGCGCCAGCGCGGCCCCCGCGAACGCGAGGGCGGCCAGCCAGCGCGTGTGCGTCGTCGGTTTCATCGACGTCTCCTCGTGTGATGCCGTCACGCTGCCACCGCACCCGAGGTGGCGCGCACGAAGGCCTCCTCCAGCGTCGGTCCGCCAAGCGCCTGCGCGACCGCCGCCGGAGCCCCGTCGGCCAGCAGCCGCCCGCGGTGCAGGACCAGCACGCGGTCGGCGCGCTCGGCCTCCTGGACCCAGTGCGTGGCCCACAGCACCGACGTGCCGCAAGCGGCCACGCGCTGGCCGATGGCGGCCAGCAGGTCGCGGCGCGACTTCGGATCGAGACCAACGGTGGCTTCGTCCATCAGCAGCACCGCAGGCTCCGCAAGCAAGGCGCGCACCAGTTCGACCTTGCGCCGCGTGCCACCCGACAGTTCCCGCGCCTTGCGCGGCAGGTCCGCTTCGATGCCGAGATCGCGGCTCAGTGCCTCGATACGGGCGCGCGCCGCGGCACGCGGCAGCCCGTGCAGGTCGGCCTGCAACTGCAGGTTTCGCCAGGCGGTCAGATCGAGGTCCAGCGCCGGCTGCTGGAAGACCACCCCGACATGGCGCAGGGCCGCGGGTGCGCGCTCGCGCAGGGAAATCCCGGCGATGAAGACATCGCCTGTGTCAGCGGAGAACAGTCCGGTCAGAATTTGGAACAGTGTGGTCTTGCCGGCGCCGTTCGGGCCGAGCAACGCCGTGAAATGCCCGGCGGCGAGGGTAAACGAGACGTCCTGCAACGCGGCCAGCGCGCCATAGCGCTTGGTGACACCGCGCACGTCCAGGGCTGCTTTCAAAGGCGAACTCCCGATAGCCGGCACCCGATCTGGCGCCGCGCGACGGGTGGCGATTATGGGCCGGCGCCGGCGGCGCCGCGCGCACGCGAGCTGGCACCGGCGTCACAGCCGGCTGCTGCGGTATTCAAGGCCGAACCACACGGAACGCGGCGCGCCGGGGGCCACGAAGCGCTGTACCGGGCCGGGGCCGGCGCCTTCGAGCGGTTCGTTGTCGGCATCGAATGCATTGCGGTTCAGCGCGCCGAGCGTGGCGTAGCGCTTGTCGAACAGGTTGTCGACGCGCAGCAGCAGGCGCCAGTGTCGCGCCAGCTCGGCCTCGGCGCGCAGGTTGAAGACCGCGTAACCCGCCAGGGGGCGCAGGCGATTGTTGTCGTCCCCGCGCAGGTATTGGCTGGACACGTGCGTTGCGCCAAGCCCTGCGGACAGCGTGTCGGTAAAACGCCACTGTACCGCCGCCTTCGCGCGGTGGCGCGGAATGCCGGGCAGACGGTCGCCAGCCCGCACCGACAGCGTCTCCGGCTGCGCGGGATCGGCCGCAAGCGCGACCGGATTGAACAGCTCGGCCGGCACGCGGTAGGTGGCGTCGACATAGGCGTAGGCGAACGACCACCGCAGCGGCCCCCGCTCCCCGCTGGCGGCTGCCTCTAGACCCTGCCGCCGCGTCTTCGGCACGTTGGCGAAGAAGCCGCGGCCGGCGCCGACGGCCGTAAACAGGATGTCGTTGCGCAGGTCGGTGCGGAACACGCCGAGCTGCCATTGCAGGGCCGCCGCGCGGCTGCTGCGCAGCCCGAGCTCCCAGCCGGTGCTGACGACTGGTTCCAGCTCCGGATCGGCCACGAACGCGACTGGCAGTGAACAGGGCGCATCCGGATCGGCGCAGGTCAGTTCCACGGGCGTGGGCACGCGGAAGCCCTGACTGAGCGCCGCGTAGGCCACGAGCTCGGGCGTGAACAGGTGCGTGGCGCCGACGGCCGGCGTGATGCGCTGGAAGCGGTGCCGGCCGTTCAGATCGGGTTCGGTGCCCGTCAGATCGCGGATCTCCACCAGGGCGCGGTTGTATCGCGCCGACAGCGTGATATGGGTTCGCTCGGTCGGCGAGATCGTGTCCGACACGTAGAAGCCCTCGTAGCGGTTGATTCCGCGCACGGCGACGTCCAGTTCGAAATCGCCGTCCGGCTCGGTGCCGCGATCGGCGGTGAAACGCGCCGGCTGTTCGTACTGGCGGAAGTCGGTGCGGCCGCGATCGTGGCTCAGCCCGAGCGTCAGCCGATGGCGCAGCGCCCCGGTGCGAAATGCCTGGGCCAGCTGCAGACCGGCGCCCACGCTGCGTTGCAGGGTGCGCGTGCGGCGGTTCTCGGCCTCGTACTCGTCGTCGGTCGGGTCGAGCGG
>JANWUU010000103.1 GCA_025057735.1 Burkholderiaceae bacterium | reverse complement strand
GCCGATGCAGTGCAGCTCGCCGCGCGCCAGCGCCGGCTTCAGCATGTTGCCGGCATCGATCGCGCCTTCGGCCTTGCCGGCGCCGACCATCGTATGGATCTCGTCGATGAAGACGATGATGCGGCCTTCCTCGGCGGCGATTTCCTTCAGCACGGCCTTCAGCCGCTCCTCGAACTCGCCGCGGTACTTGGCTCCGGCCAGCAGCGCCGCCAGATCGAGCGTCAGCACGCGCTTGTTTTTCAGCGTCTCCGGTACCTCGCCGTTGACGATGCGCTGCGCCAGCCCTTCCACGATCGCCGTTTTGCCCACGCCCGGCTCGCCGATCAGCACCGGGTTGTTCTTGGTGCGCCGCTGCAAAATCTGCACCACGCGCCGGATCTCGTCATCGCGGCCGATCACCGGATCGAGCTTGCCTTGGCGCGCACGCTCAGTCAGATCGATCGTGTACTTTTTAAGCGCTTCACGCTGACTCTCGGCCTCGGCACTGTCGACGCGGGCGCCGCCACGCACGGCCTCTACCGCCGCCTCCAGCGCTTTGCGTGTCAAGCCATGCTCGCGCGCCAGCCGTCCGGCGTCGCCTTTGTCGTCCGCCAGCGCAAGCAAGAACATCTCGCTCGCAATGTAGGCATCGCCGCGCTTCTGCGCCTCTTTATCGGCCTGGTTCAGCAGGCCTACGAGCTCGCGGCTAATCTGCACCTGTCCATCGGTGCCCTGCACCTGCGGCAGGCGCCGGATCGCGTCATCGACCGCTCTGGACAGGCCGCCCACGTTCACGCCGGCCCGCTGCAGCAACGAGCGCGCGCCGGTCTCCTCACTGCGTAGCATCGCCGCCAGCAAGTGCAAGGGCGTGATGTACTGATGATCGTTTCCCACGGCGATGGACTGCGCCTCCGCCAGGGCTTCCTGGAATTTGGTCGTGAATTTGTCCTGTCTCATGACGGTCAACGCCTCGGCTGGTGATGGCGCTTAACTGTGGGCATCGGAGGGGTTTTCAACCCACCACCTAAAATTCGCTGGCCGTGCCTTTTCACCGGATCGCCGCTGTGCTGTTCGCCATCAGCCTGGCCGGGCAGGCGGGGGCAGCGCAGCTGCCGCCGGCCCGTTTCGTGCTGGCTGAGGATGCCGGCCCCGAGATCGAGCCGCTGCTCGCACGTGTCCTCGACAGCGCGCAGCTTGCGGATTCGTTCGATCCTGAAGACGACGAACGCTTGCTGCGGCGGCTGCGCGATGCCGCGCTCGAGGCGCTCGCCACGGAGGGCTACTTTGAGGCCCGCATCGCCGTCGAGCGCGATGCCGATCAGCGTGCGCGTTATGCGCTGCGGGTGACGCTTGGACCGCGCGCGCACGTGGTCGCCGTAGACCTGCGCCTGCGCGGCGGCATCGAGGCACAGCCGGCGCGCATCCGCGAGCTGCGTGCCGAATGGGAGCTGCCGGTCGGCGCCCCGTTCCGCGATGCGGTCTGGTCCGCTGCCAAGACGCGCCTGCTGTCACGCATTGCCGAACGCGACTTCCCTGCCGCGCGTCTGGTGGATTCGCAGGCCACCGTGCTAGCCGATGCAGCGGCGGTTGAATTAATGGTGGAGATTGATAGCGGTCCGGCCTTCACGCTGGGGCCGTTGCGCATCGAGGGACTGCAGCGCTACGGCCCGCAACTGATCGAGCGGTACAACCCATTTTCCGTTGGCGACCGTTACGATGCGGCGCGGCTGTTGGAATTTCAGCGCCGCCTGCAGGCGGCGCCGTATTTCTCGCGCGTCATCGTCGACGTCGATCTAAATGCGGCCTCGCCGCGGGAGGTTCCGATCCGCGTGGAGGTGACCGAGGCGCAGACCAAGCGCGTCTCGCTCGGTCTCGGCTACTCGACTAATACCGGTCCGCGCGCGGAGGCGAGCTACCGCCAGGCGCTGCTGTTCGGCTTTCCTTACGCCCTGCAGAGCGGTGTCGGCGTTGACAACACGCGCAACGTCGCCTACGCCGATGTGCTGCTGCCGCCGAAACCCGATGGTGCCAATGACAGCCTCGGCGGGCTGCTAGAGAACACGGACGTGGCCAACGTGCTCACCCGACGCTGGGCGCTCGGCGTGGCGCGCGCCTACCCGCAGGAGCGCGGCGACGTCAGCTACGACATGCGCATCAGCGTAAGCTTCCAGCGCGAGCAACGGCGGCCCAAGACAGGCTTGGATTTCGAACCGCGCACCAACGACGTGCTGTCGGCGACTTACACCTGGACGCGGCGCGCGCTTGATTCAATTGCTGACCCGCGCCGCGGCGACATCCTGACGCTGCGCGTCGGCGCCGGCCTGTCGCGCTCCGGCATCGCCGACACCTTTGTGTACGGCTACGGCCGCTATCTGCGCTATTTCGAACTCGGGCGCGACAACCAGATCATCCTGCGGGGCGAGGCCGGGCACACGCTGGCCGATGACCTGTCGCGCGTGCCCAACGAGTTCCTGTTTCGGGCGGGCGGCGCTGGCAGCGTGCGCGGCTACGGGTATCAGACGCTGGGCGCCAAGACCGGCGCTGCCACGCTTGGCAGCCGGTCGCTGATCGCCGGCTCGGCCGAATACGTGCGCTGGTTCAGCCCCGCTTGGGGGGCCGCAGTCTTCTACGACGTCGGTGACGCCGACGATCGGCTGATGGCGGTGACTTGGGCCAAAGGCTATGGCGCCGGCCTGCGCTGGAAGACGATCGCCGGGCCGCTCGCGCTGGACGTCGCCTACGGCGAGCGCGTGCGCCGCTGGCGGCTGCACTTTGCGATCGCCATCGCCTTCTAGACCATGGACGAATCAGGCCGCCCTGCACGTCCCTGGCGCCGGCTGACCGCCCTGCTGGCGGTGGCTTTCGTACTGGTCGGCGCGGTGGCCGGCACGATTCGCTGGCTGGTAGGCAGCACCGGCGGTTTGCGCCTGGTCGTACGCGCCGTCGACGTCCTGACCCCAGCGCACGTACGCGCCGAGACGCCGCGCGGTGCGCTCGCCACCGGGTTCGGCTTCGGGCGACTGCAGATCGCCGTCGGACGGACCGAGGTCGACATCCTGGATCTCTCCGCGGATCTGGCCGACGTCGGTCTCGCGCCGCTGCGCTTTTCCTTCGCGGCGCTGTCGGCACGGCGCGTGCAGGTGCGCGTGCGTCCCGATGCGGCGACCCGCCGGGCGCCGCCGGCGTCGATCGCCTCGCCGGTCGCGGTGGATATCCTTCGGCTGGAGGTGGGCGAGTTCCTGCTGCGCGTCGGGCCCGACGACGCCGCGACCGACCTGTCCGCGCGCGCCATCGCGGGCCGGATCGCGCTCGATGCGGACGGCTACCGCATCGCCGAGGGAGCGTTTGAATTCGGACGCGCCGACGCGCCGCTGGCAGCCACCGTCCGCGGCACGTTGGGCGGCGCCGCGCCCTTCGCGTTACAGGCCGAGGGCACACTGCGCTCGCAACTGCATGACAAGCCCCTGCAGGCGACGCTTGCCGCACACGGCTCGCTGACGCGCTTCGAACTGACCGCCAGCGTCACGGGCGGGGGTGCAGAAGGCGCCCTGGCAGCAACCGTGGCGAGCTTCGAATCGCCCGCATTGCGCGCCCTGCACCTTGACGTGCGCGGCATCGATCCGCGGCTGTGGTCACCCACCGCGCCGAGCGCGGATCTCGCGCTGCGGGCCGATTTGCAGCCGACGCCCGGCCCCGATTTCGGGTTAGCCGGCGAAATCGGGCTCGCCAATATGGCACCCGGTCCGGTCGATACCGGCCGCATCCCGCTGCGCACAGCCTTGGGACGCTTGTGGTGGCAGGGCGAGGCGTTGCATGTGCGTCAGGTCGACGCCCACCTGACGCATGGCCGCGCCGAGGGCGACGGGTCGCTGCGCTGGGGCGACGCCGTCGCCTGGGAGATCGACGCCCGCCTGCGTGAGGTCGATCTGGCCGCCTTGCATACGCGCCTGCGCCCGCTGCGCGTGAACGGGCGCATCGCCGTCCAGCGTGCCCGCAAGGTGCACATGCTGCAGGCCGAGCTGCGGCATCAGGGGCAGTTCGCGGCACAACTGGCGCTCGACCTCGCTGTCGATAGCGAGCGGATCGCATTGCGGCGTGCCGCGCTCACGCTCGGCGAGGGAATGCTTTCGGCGGCCGGGGAGATCAACCTGACCGGCGCGCGCGCGGTGCGCCTGCGCGGCGAGGCGCAGGCGCTCGATCTCGCCCGCCTCATCGAAGGGATGGCCGTGCGCCTGGGCGGCGAATTTACCCTGGAGGGCACCCTGCCGCCACAGCCCAGCGGCCAGCTCACCCTGCGCCTGGCCGACAGCGTTGCCTTCGGGCGGCCGCTGGCAGGGCGCGTGGCGGCGAGCCTGTCGTCGGAGCAGCGCCTTGCGGTGGATGCGGATCTTGCGCTGCGCTCAGCCCGTCTGCGCGCTGCCGGCGCGCTCGACGGCAGCGACGGCGCCATCACGTTCGACGTCCAGGCACCGGCCTTGCAAGAGCTCGCGCTGCCGCTGCGCGGCGCGCTCTCGTTGCAGGGCACGCTGCATGGCCACTGGCGCGCGCCGGCGCTGTCGGCCCGCCTGCTGGCGAGTTCGCTGCGGTCCGACCGGCACGTGCTGCAGGCACTAACCGCCGCGCTCGAGTACGGCGGCGGGCAAGACGGTGCCGTGTCCGTTCAGGCCGATGCCAACGGCTACCGGTGGTTCGGCGCGGCGCCGCTTGTGGTCCCCTCGGCGCGGCTCACCGTCCAAGGGCGCGCCAGCGCGCACGAGATCCGTCTGGAGGCAAGCGACGATCGCGGCCATGTTGTGCGCATCGCGGCCGCCGGCGGTTTGCAGGGCGACGGCTGGGCCGGTCAGCTGACGCTGGCGCGCGTGGAGGGAGCCCTGTCGCTCGCGCTGACCGACACCGCGCCGTTGCAGATCGGCCGCGCTGGGCTGCGCGTCGGTCCCGCCCGCCTCTCGGTGTTCGGTGCGTCTGTCGAGGATCTAACCGTCGCGGTTGGCGCCGGTCGTCTGCAGACGCGCGGCCGTTTCGCCGGCTTTCGCCCCGGCGATTTGATCGCCCGCCGCAGCACAAGCCTGCTGCCGCGGGCGCCGCGCGAACCGCTTGCCCTGCGCGGCGCCTGGGATGTCACGCTGGCGCAGCGTGCCGACGGCGAACTGACGATCGAACGGGAGAGCGGCGACCTATACGCCGCCGCCGGCGAGCAGGCCGCCATGGGCGTGACCGAGCTGCGCCTGGCGGCGCGCTTGCAGGCCAACGCGCTGTCGGCGACGCTTGACCTGCGCGGCACACAGCTCGGAAGGCTGCAGGCTTCAGCGCAGGCGCGCGTCGAACGCGACGCGCAGGCGGGCTGGCGTCTGGCGCGGCAGCAGCCTTGGCAGCTTATGGTGGAAGCCGACCTGCCATCGATCGCCTGGATGAACGCGCTGGCTAGCGAACGAATCCACGCCAACGTTCGTATTGGTGGCGCGCTTGCCGGCCGCGTACGGATAGAAGGAACACCCGCGCAGCCGCTGGCAAGCGGCCGCGTCAGCGGTGCGGATCTGCGGGTGGCCTGGATCGAGCAGGGCGTGCGGCTGGAAAACGGCACGCTTGCCGCACGCATCGAGGGCGACAGCGTGATCTTGGAGGACCTGCGCTTCGTTGGGCCGCCACGCGTGCAGCCGCGCGATGCGCGCGTGGCGCAGAAGCTGGCAAAGTTGCCGTCCGGTTTCGTCGCCGCCAGCGGCCGCGCGACGCTGCCCGAACTGACCGGCTGGATCCAGGTCCAGGCGCAGCATCTGCCGCTGCTGCAGCGCCCGGACCGCTGGGTCGTCGCCACCGGCGGCGCGAACATCGAGTTTTCGCCCCGGCGCGTGCAGGTCAACGGT
>JANWUU010000035.1 GCA_025057735.1 Burkholderiaceae bacterium | reverse complement strand
TGGGACGGCACCGACGGCGGCGACAGCCGCACCGTGCTGTGGGTGCAGGATGCGCCGCCGCGTCCGCTCGACTATGCCGCGCTGACCGCGATGGCCGATGTGTTTTATCCGCGCATCTGGCGCCGGCGCGCGCAGCGCGTGCCGATCGGCACCGTCTCGATGACCGTCTACTACCTCGCCGATGCCGCGCGGCTGGCTCGCGCACACGACCGGCCCCTGCTCGGCCAGGCCACTGCGCAGGGCTACCACGCCGGCTACTTCGACCAGAGCGCGCAGTTGTGGAGCGAGGATGGCGAGCTGCTCGCCACGACGCACCAGATCGTCTACTTCAAGGAATGAGGGCCACGCCGCTGGCGGCACACGGACAGGCAGCGACGGCCGGCGCCGCCGCCCCGGGCATGCTCACGCTGACGGCGCGCGACGGCTTTCCGCTCGCCGCCACCGCCTTCGGCGATGCGCAGACGGCGCGGGCCGGCGTGCTGATCGTCGGCGCCATGGGTGTCGAGCAGCGCTTCTACGCCGCCTTTGCGCAGTGGCTGGCCGCGCGCGGCTTCTTTGTGCTCAGCTTCGATTACCGTGGCATCGGCCGCTCGCGCCCAGCTGCCTTCGCCCGTTCGCTGCGCGGCTTCGCCGCCGATTTGCACGACTGGATCGAGCGCGATGTGCCGGCCGCGCTCGGATACGCCGCCGAGCGCCTCGGCGCGCGCCCGCTGTTCTGGCTCGGCCACAGCTTGGGGGCACAGATCATGCCGCTTGCGCCCGGCCATGAACGCGTGGCCGCCATGGTGGCGGTGGCCGCCGGCACCGGCTACTGGCCGCAGTACGCCTGGCGCGTGCGCTGGCATTCCTGGCTGCTGTGGTATGCGGTTGCGCCGGCGGCCACGGCGCTCGCCGGCTACTTCCCTGGCCAGCGGCTCGGCACGATCGGCGATCTGCCCGCCGGCGTGATGCGCCAATGGCGGCGCTGGTGCTTGCGGCGCGATTACTGCGTCGGTGCCGAGGCGGCGCACGACCGCTACGCGCACGTGCGCACGCCGATTTTCTGGCTGGCCTTCACCGACGACGAGTTCATGTCGCGCGCCAATGTGGAGACCATGGCCGGCTTCTATCGCAACGCGCCGCGCACGCTGCTGCGCATCCACCCGCGCACCGTGGGGCTGCGCCGCATCGGCCATTTCGGTTTCTTTCGCCCGTCGGCGGCGGTGCTATGGCCGCGCGTGGCGGACTGGCTGGACGCGCAGGCGCAGCAAACGCACACGAGGACCGCATGATCAGGACCGAAACCGCCGACGGCGTGGCGCGCATCGAGATCGCCCGCCCGGAGAAAAAAAACGCCCTTACGCTGGCGATGTACCAGCAGCTTGCGGACGCGATCGACGCCGCGCGCGAGGACGGCGCCGTGCGCGCCCTGCTGATTCACGGCCAGCCCGACATCTTCACCGCCGGCAATGACCTGGAGGATTTCATGCGCGCCCCGGCGCGCGAGGCCGGTATGGACGCGCCGGCGTTGCGCTTCATGCGCGCGCTGATCGGCTGCGACAAGCCGGTGATTGCCGCGGTCAACGGCGCAGCGGTCGGCATCGGCACGACGCTGCTGATGCACTGCGACCTGGTGTACGCGGCCGACAACGCGATGTTCTCGATGCCGTTCGTCAGCCTCGGGCTGTGCACGGAATTCGCCTCCAGTTTGCTGGTACCGCTGGCGGCCGGCTATCACCGCGCGGCGGAAAAGCTGCTGCTGTCGGAACCGATCAGCGCCGAAGAAGCCCTGGAGATGGGCATCGTGAACCGGCTGCTGCCGCCTGCGGAGGTGCTGGCGCACGCGAAGCGGCAGGCGGCGCGCTTCAACCTGCTGCCGCCGAACGCGGTGCGCACCACGAAGCGGCTGCTGCGCGCGGGCTGGCAGGCGGCCGTCGAGAAGATCCTCGCCGAGGAGGCGCAGCAGTTCGGCAAACTGCTGGCCAGCCCCGAGGCGCGCGAGGCATTCACCGCGTTTTTCGAGCGGCGCAAGCCGGATTTCTCCCGCTTCCAATAGAACGAAAAGCACCATGACGCTGCGCACGGACGTCTCCTTGGAGGCGCTGCGCGCCCGCACCGACGTCGGGCTGGCGCGGCTGCTCGGCCTGCAGGTACAGGACCTGCAACCGCAGCGGGCGCGCATGCGGCTCGCGCTGCGCCCCGAGTTGCTCGCCCCCAACGGCTACCTGCATGCGGCCAGCGTGATCGCCCTGGCGGACACCTGCTGCGGCATGGCCTGCGCGGCCCATCTACCGGAGGGCGCCGCCGGGTTCACGACCATCGAGCTGAAGGCCAATTTCCTCGGCACCGCGACCGACGGCACGCTGGAGACGGAGGCGGCCGCGGCGCACCTGGGGCGCTCCACGCAGGTGTGGGATGCGACGGTGCGGCACCTGGAGAGCGGGCGGACCATCGCGCTGTTCCGCTGCACGCAGATGGTCCTGTGGCCCAAAGCGGTTTAGGAGAACGCGATGACCTTGAACGGCAAGACGCTTTTCATCACCGGCGGCTCGCGCGGCATCGGG
>JANWUU010000233.1 GCA_025057735.1 Burkholderiaceae bacterium | reverse complement strand
GCCTTGCGCGGCTACTTCGCCGAGCGCGGCGAACCGGTCGACGGCGTGGAGGTGCGCGCGATGGTGCCGGTCAACCTGCGCGGCGAGGACGGCGCGCAGACCCTCGGCAACCGCTTCGGTTTGTTGCCGGTCCTGCTGCCGATCGGCATCGAGAACCCGATCCTGCGCACGCTGCAGGTACGCCGCCGCATGGAGGCGCTCAAGGGCGGCTACACGGCGCTGCTGGCGATGGGAATCCTCGCCTTCGTGGGCATCGTGCCGCGCGCGTTGCAGCGCCAAGTGCTCGACCTGTTCGGCCGCAAGACCACGGCCGTGATGACGAACGTGCCGGGGCCGCGCGAGTTGTTGTATCTGGCCGGCGCGCCGCTGGAACAATTGATGTTCTGGGTACCGCAGAGCGGCGACGTGGCGGTCGGCGTATCCATCCTCTCGTACAACGGCGCGGTGCAATTCGGCCTCGTGACCGACGCCCGCGTTTGCGAGGCGCCGCAGCGCATCAGCGAGCGCTTCGCGCCGGAGTTCGAAAAGCTGGTCTATGCGCTCCTGCTGGCGCCGTGGGACGAATCGCTCGACAGCGGGGTGGCGAACGCCGCGCTCGCCTCCACTGAGATAGCAGCGGCCATCGCCGGGCGGATGCGCAACGGCGCATCGACCGTCGCCGCGGGTGCCGGCACCGCACGGCGGGGGCGGGCAGCACGGCGTGCATCGCGTGCCGCGCCACCCTGAGAGGCTGCCGCATCGCACCACGGCCGCTCTCACGCGAGGCACCTCGAGGCCGCGGCGGCGGACCAGGCCAAGGGTCGCGTGCCGCGAGTGGTGGAACAGCGCCTTCCCGACAGCGCTCATTCGCGTTACGGTGAACGCACGCGTTCGTTCCGCTCGTGGAGGTCGAAGATGGGCGAGAGGTCGCTCGCGTCGCTGCGCTGGATGCTGGCGGTGGGGGCAGTCAGCGGGACGTTGTCGGTCGGCGCGCAGACCCCGGCCCGGGTCCTGATCGCGATGGATCCGGCCGACGAGGGCAGCCAGCTGCTGCCGATCTTGGTGGCCAACACCGGGCTGCCGAAGCTGCTCGGCGCGCCGGTGACGCTGCTGCCCCTGCGCGATCTGCGGGATGCGATGCGCGCCACACGCACTGGGGAGAACGACGCCATCGTGGGGCCGGCGCATGTGATCGCCTCGGCGCTTGCCTACGGCTACGAGCTGGTGGCCGCCAGCGGCGGATCCGAACGCTACGTGCTGGTGGCCGCCGGCGGTGCCAAAAGCGTGGCGGACCTGAAGGGCAGGAGCGCGTACTTTCCACAGGAGGATTCGCTCCGCAGCTATGTCGGCCGCGGACTGCTCAACCAGGGCGGCGTGCCGGTGCGGGCGCTGAAGATCACATATCACCAGAGCAGCGCAGCGGGCCTGCTTTCGCTGGGGGCGGGGCGCTTCGATCTGACGGTGGCACTGGAGCGCGAGTGGAACGACTGGGCGCAAGCCCAGAAGATCGGTGCGCAGGTCGTGGCGGTGTCGCGTCCGTTGCCGGCCGGCTTCGGCGCCGCCCTGCGGCGCGACGCCGTGCCGGCGTTCCGCAAAGCCTTCGTGCAATGGGTGACGACCGAAAGCGTCTTGCCGGGCATGGCGCGCCTGCGGCCGACGAGCGATGCCGCCGCGTTCGAATACGTGGCAAGCCTCGGCATCTTCACGCCCGAGGAACTGCCGGGCGTCAAGCGCGTCACGGCCAGGGAAGCGTTCGAACTCGCCAGCCGGGGTGCGAAGCTGGTGGACGTGCGCACCGAACGCGAGTATCGGGCGCGGCGCGCCCGCGGCGCGATCCTGATCCCGTACGGCGAGAAAAGCCTGAAGGAACCGGATTTCGACATGACCGTCGATTCGTTTCCCGGGCTGGACAAGCTGGCCAAGACCGACGCCGTGGTGTTTCTCTGCAATGGCGCCGAGTGCTGGAAGTCGTACAAGGCGTCCAAATGGGCGCGCCATGCCGGCTACACGCAGGTGTACTGGCTGCGCGGAGGCATGCCGGAGTGGGTGGCCCTCGGCCTGCCGACCGAGCCGTGAACGCGACACCGCGACCGCCGAGCGATCGCGGACCGTAATTTCCGTCTCCGTCAAGCCCGCATACGCCGCGCCGCGCCGCCCTTCTACCGTGCTTCAATGGCGCGCAGGACGGCAAAACC
>JANWUU010000369.1 GCA_025057735.1 Burkholderiaceae bacterium | reverse complement strand
CGAGCCGCCGACTGCCATGCCGGTGAAGACCATCGTCGTCGATGACCATCCGATCGTCCGCCGCGGCATCGTGCAGATCGTCGCCGAGCATCCGCAGGTGACGGTCGTCGCGGAGGCCGGCGACTACGGCCAGTTGCGGGCTGCCCTGCGCCAGCACCCGGATGCCGAGCTGCTGGTGATGGACATCGGCCTGCCGGGCAAAAACGGCATCGAAATCCTGAAGACGCTGCGCGAGGAGATGCCGCAGCTGAAGGTGCTGATCGTCAGCATGTATCCGGAAGACCAGTATGCAGTGCGCGCCTTCCGCGCCGGCGCGGCCGGGTATCTGAACAAGGCGAGCGCGCCCGAGAAGCTGGTCGATGCGGTCAGCCAGGTCATCGCCGGCCGCAAGTACGTGACGCCGGAGATCGCGCAGGCGCTGATCGAGAACCTGCACGCGCCGCAGGAGGTGCCGCTGCACGAACGCCTGTCGGACCGCGAATTCCAGACGCTGCGGCTGATTGCCTCCGGCAAGCGGCTGTCGGACATCGCCGCCGAGCTCGCCCTCAGCCCCAAGACGGTGAGCGTCTACCGCGCCAGAATCCTGGAAAAAATGGGCATGAGCAACAACGCCGAGCTCACCCATTACGCGATCAAGCACGGGCTGGTGGATTGAGCCAGGCGCGCCGCGTCAGTCGGCCGCGAGCTCCACCCGGTCTTTGCCGGCACGCTTGGCCGTGTACAAGGCCCGGTCGGCGCGGTGCAGCAGGTCCTCCAGCGGCTCGTCGCGTCGCCAGGCCGCCGCCCCCGCGGAAAACGCCAGCCGCGCACTGCGCCCCTCGAACGGCAAGAGCGTGCGCGCCAGCTGTTCGCGCACGCGCTCGAGCGCCTGCCGCGCTTCCTCGGGCTCGGTGGCCGGCAGCAGCACGGCGAACTCCTCGCCCCCCAGGCGGGCGATCAGATCGGTCGGCCGCAAGGTAGCCTGCAGCGTCTGCGCAAAATGCACCAGCGCCCGGTCGCCAGCGACATGACCCAGCGAGTCGTTCAGCTTTTTGAAGTCGTCCAGGTCGAGCAGCGCCAGCGCGAGCGGCGCCTCGTAGCGCGCTGCTCGCGCCGTCTCGACGCGGAACGCCTCTTCGAAACCGCGCCGGTTCAGCACCTGGGTCAGGGGGTCTTTCTGCACCAGCGCCGCCACCTGGCTCAGTTCCTGCTCCAGCGCGCGCACGCGCGCCTGGTAGGCCTCGACCTTCTGCTTGGCAGCAGCCAACTGCGCGCGCGAGCTGGCGATTTCGCTGCGCATCGCCTGTGTGTCCGCCAGCAGTCCTTCGACGATCGCCGCCAGCGCCGCTGGCCCGTCGGCGTCGGCCAGTCTGCGCTGGTAGCCCCCCACCTGGTCGTAGAAGCGGCCGGTCGACACCCCCATCGCGCCGATGCGCTCGATCAACGTCACCAGCAGCTCCTTGACCGCCACTTTCGCTTCCGCCAGGCCGCGCCGCGCCTGCCTCTGCCGCGCGATGACGGCGGACAGATCCGACTCGGCGCGCGCCAGCCCATGCGAGGACAGCGGCCCAACCAGCAACGCGCGGATCGGCGCGAGCTGGCCCGGCAACCAGGTCTCCTCCGGAGCCAGCGACTCAATGTTGTCGGTCAGCAGCGCCAGCAGCCGCAGCAGGCTCTCGCGCACCCGACGCTGCTCTTCGAGCTGGCGGTCCAAGTCGCGTACCGCATCGACGAAGCGCGGCAGTACGCGGTCCGCGTCCAGCCCTCGCTCCAGCTCGCGCGCATAGTCGCGCAGGCGCGCCGCCGCCGCGCTGCCGTCGCCGCAGCTGTCCGCCAGCAGATCGAGTGCGCGTTGCGCGAGTTGCCGGTAGACGGCCGCGCGCGCTTCCGCCGCAGTGGCGCGCGCCTCCAGCGCGGGATCGGGTAGGTAGCGCGGCGGCGGTGCCGGGGTATGGGCCGGTTCGCTGGACGCGGCCTCTTCGCGTCCGGGCAGCGGCGCGGGCGCAGGGCCCCAGGATTCGAGCAGCCGCGTCAGGCGCTCAAGCGCGACCTCCGGCTGGTCGGCGGACGCCTCGACGACGCGCGCCACCGCCTCCAGCTTGCGCGCGCGCGTCCAATGCGGATGCAGCTGATCGGCACCGCGCAGCAACGCCAGCGTCAGCTGCGGCCAGTTGGCCGCCACGGCCCCCGCCCGCCGGGCAAGCGCCTGCTGCAGCACGTCGCATACGGCGCGCCAGTCGTAGGCCTGCGCCTGCTGCTGCGCGAGCTGGGCCTCGCCAGCCGTCAGGCGCTGCGCGCGCACCAGGTCGCGCAGCACGTCGCGCAGCACCGCCGCCGGCGTGCCGCCGGCGCCGCGCGCGCCGCTCAGTTCCTCGTAGACCTCGGCGAAGCTCTGCGGTGTGGGGATGATGCGCCGCTCGGCCAGCGCCTTCAGCACCCGGCGCGCGAGCTCCGCCTGCGCCGCCCGCGCGCCACTCGCTTCGTTCATCCCACCTCCTCGCATGCCCTCGCCGGCAAGCGCCAGTCGCTGCCGCCGGCGCGTGCGCGCAGCAGGGCAAGGAACGCGTCGCCATCGACGGCCGGCGAGAACAGCCAGCCTTGCATCTGCGTGCAACCCTGCGCCGCCAGGCGCGTCATCTGGCCGCGCGTCTCCACCCCCTCGGCCACCACCTGCAGTTTCAAACTGCGCGCCAGCGCGATGATGGCAGCGACGATCGCCGCGTCGTCGTCGCTCGCCTCCAGCTCGCGCACGAACGAGCGGTCGATCTTCAACGCGTCGATCGGCAGCCGCTTGAGATAGGCGAGCGACGAGTAACCGGTGCCGAAATCGTCGATCGCGATCGACACCCCCAGCTTCTTCAGCGCCTGTAGCGGCGGCAGCGCCGCCTCGATGTTCTGCATCAGCACCGTCTCGGTCAATTCCAGTTCGAGCAAGTGCGCGGGCAACCCGGTGGCAGCCAGCGCCCGGCTGACCGGCTCGATCAAATGGCCCCGCTGCAGGTGGCGGCTGGAAATGTTGATCGAGATCGGCACCGGCGCCACACCGGCGTCGCGCCAGGCGAGAAGCTGCCGGCACGCGGCGTCGATCGCCCACTCGGTGATCGGGACGATCTGGCCCGATTCTTCCGCCACCGCGATGAACTGCGCCGGCGGCACCAGCTCGCCGTCGCGGCACCAGCGCATCAGCGCCTCGGCGCCGACGATCGCGCCCGTCAGCGCATCGACCTTCGGCTGGTAATGCAGCACCAGCTCGCCGCGCTCCAGCGCCCGGTGCAGCGCCGTCTCCAGGCGCCAGCGCTCCGCCGTGGCGGCAGTCATCGCATCGTCGAAGACCTGCCAGCCGTCGCGGCCGGCATCCTTGACCGCGTACATCGCGATGTCTGCCTTGCGGATCAGCGTGTCGACGTCCTCGCCGTGCGTCGGCGCCAGCGCCAC
>JANWUU010000352.1 GCA_025057735.1 Burkholderiaceae bacterium | reverse complement strand
GCGCGCGGCGAGGCGCCGCGCCAGTTCTGCGCAGAAGCGCGCGCAGTCGGCGACCGCCTCGGTGGCCGTCCACACACCGCCGGCAAAGCGGTCAGCATAAGAGCCCAGCACGGGGGCGCGGGCCAAGCATTGCTCGCGCGTAAGAAGCTGCTGTTCGCAGCCGAGCGCGGCCTGCAACTGCACCTGCCGGCGCGCGGCCTCAAGCGCTCGCTCGTCCGGATACAAGACCAGCTTGCCGTTTTGCGCGTAATCGCAGTCGATGCCTTCGAGAAGCCGCGGCATCAGCTCGCGGGACAGGAAAGACAGCCGCAGCAGCGCGGCAGTGGTGCTGCGCACGCGGGCGGCGGTGCAGGCAGCCAGAAAGCGCAGACCCCAGCGCCATTGCGCGGCGTCCCATCGGGGGCGCCAGGCGAGCGGCGAGTCCGCATCGGTGAGCAGCCGCGGCAGCTTCGCGAGCACGGATGGTTCTGCCAGCGGCGCCACGTACGCGTACGAAAGCTGCGCGCCGTTGGCGCCGCTTGCCCCCTGCGCGACGGTGGCGCCGCGTTCCAGAACGGTGACCTCAACCCCCTCTTCGGCCAAGTCATGGGCGGTGGTCAGACCGATGACGCCGGCGCCGACGACGACCGCGCGCATGCCGGCATCAGGCGGGTGCCGATGCGCGCAGGACGCGCTCGCGCGCGTAGCAGCGCGCGCGCAGCTCCTCGCAGGCGGCTGCGTACTCGCGCGCCAGGCGCTCGACCACCTCGGCGGCGCCGACTACGCGGTCGATGGCGCCAATGCCCTGGCCGCTGCCCCAGATGTCGCGCCACGCCTTGACGCGGCCGCTGCCGAAATCCATCTGGGAGGGATCGCCGCTGGGCAGATTGTCGGGGTCCAGCCCGGCGGCGCGGATCGAGGCCTTCAGGTAGTTGCCATGAATGCCGGTAAAAAGGTTCGTGTACACGATGTCGTCGGCGCGGCCGGCCACGATCGCCTCCTTGTAGGCCGGGACGGCGTTCGCCTCGTGGGTGGCGATGAAGGCGCTGCCGATGTAAGCCAGATCCGCTCCCATGGCCTGCGCGGCCAGCACCGCCCGTCCGGTGGCGATCGCGCCCGACAGCGCCAGCGGCCCGTCGAACCACTGGCGAATCTCTTGGATCAGCGCAAACGGGCTTTGCCGTCCGGCATGACCGCCGGCGCCCGCAGCCACTGCAATCAGCCCGTCGGCGCCCTTGTCGATCGCCTTGTGCGCGAAGCTGTCGTTGATCACGTCGTGCAGCACGATGCCGCCGTAGGCGTGCACCGCTGCGTTGACCTCGGGCCGCGCGCCGAGCGAGGTGATCACGATGGGCACCTTGTACTTCACGCACAGCGCGAGGTCGTGCTCGAGACGGTCGTTGCTCTTGTGCACGATCTGGTTGACCGCAAACGGTGCGGCGGGCGCATCCGGATGCGCGCGGTCCCAGGCCGCGAGCTCCTCGGTGATGCGCGCCAGCCACTCGTCCAGCAGCGACGCCGGACGCGCGTTCAAGGCCGGGAAGGAGCCGACGATGCCGGCCTTGCACTGGGCCAGCACCAGGTCCGGATTGGAGATGATGAACAGCGGCGCGCCCACCACGGGCAGCCGCAGACGGTCAAAGACGGCAGGCAGTTGTTTCATGGGCCGCATTGTTGCAGACACCGTTGGCGGCGATGCCGCCCCGCGTCTGCGGCACGCAACAGCGGCGCGCTGCCGCGGTTACGGCTGTCAAACTCGGGGACCGGAGGTGTGCATTGATCGTCGGCGTTCTGTTCGCGCTGGCCGCGGGCCTGCTGTGGGGCATCGTCTTCATCGGCCCGCTGCTGCTGCCGGACTACCCGCCGGCGTTGCTGTCGTTCGGCCGCTATCTGGCCTTCGGTCTGATCGCGCTGCCGCTGGCGCTGGCGGACCGCGCGGCGCTTGCGCAGCTTTCGCGCGCCGACTGGCGCGAGGCATTTAAGCTTGCGCTCATCGGCAACCTCGTTTACTACCTGTTCCTCGCCGCCGCCATCCAGCGCGCCGGCGGGCCGCTGCCGACGATGATCATCGGCACGCTGCCGGTGATGATCGCGCTGGTGGCCAACTGGCGCAGCCGTCGCTGCGGCAGTCGAGAGACGCCGCTGCCGTGGCGGCGCCTTGCGCCCTCGCTCGTGCTGATCGCCGCCGGCATCGCGCTGGTCAACCACGCCGAGCTTGAACTCGTACGCGCGCAGGCCGACGCCGATATCGAGCGCTATGCGATGGGCGCAATTTTGGCGGTGGGAGCGGTCGTCTGCTGGACCTGGTATCCGATCCGCAACGGCGAGTGGCTGCGCGCGCATCCGGACCGCAGCCCGCGCGGCTGGGCGACCGCCCAGGGGCTGGCCACCCTGCCGCTTGCAGCCGCGGGCTACGCACTGGTCTGGCTGTGGTTTGCGGCGCGCGGCGATGCCTTTC
>JANWUU010000303.1 GCA_025057735.1 Burkholderiaceae bacterium | reverse complement strand
TGCGCCTGGCCGAATGCGGCGACTTGCAGCAGGCCACGATCGATGCCGCCGCGGTGCGCGCCAAGCCGATCGTGCTGACGGCCGTGGCGGCGATGCTGGGCGCGGTGTTCATCCTGGACGATCCGATCTTCAACGGGCTGGCGATCTCGCTGCTGTTCGGCATCTTCATCTCCACGCTGCTGACGCTGCTCGTCATCCCGGTGCTGTACTACGCGGCCACCTGGCGGCAGGAAGCCGCCCGCGTGTGCGCCGCGCCGACCGCTTCGCAACCCCAACCGCAAGGAGCCTAACCATGACCGTCGAACGTTACATCCGCATCTTTGCCGGCTCGTTCATCCTGCTGTCGCTCGCGCTCGGCGTGGAGGGCAGCCCCCTGTTTGTGTCCAAGTGGTTCCTCGCCTTCACCGCCTTCGTCGGCGCCAACCTGCTGCAGTTCGGCTTTACCGACGTCTGCCCGCTTGCCTGGATCCTGAAGAAGCTGGGCGTGCCCGAGTCGCGCGCCGCCTGCGCCTGAGCGCATCATGGCCGGGGCGAAATCGGCCGCGCTCGCGCGCCACGCGCTGGTGGTGCGGCTCAAGCGCGTCGAGGGCCAGCTGCGCGGTATCCAGTCGATGATCGAATCCGGCGCCGACTGCGAGGCGATCGCGCAGCAGTTGTCGGCCGCGCGCAAGGCGCTGGACCGCGCGTTCTACGAGCTGCTCGCCTGCGCGCTGGAGCACCCGCAGTTCTCGGCCGAGGCGGGAGAAAGCGATGCGGCGCGCGTGCAGCGCATCGCGCGCACGCTGGCGAAGTTCGCGTAGCGGCGCCCCGGCGTCGCCCACACTCGATTGGTCTTGCGCTACCCGCAAGCCGGTAGCTCAAGATCGCCCGCCTTGCGGCTGACCGTAGCTGGCGAACTTCTGTAGCACGCGCGTCATTTCATCGTCGGGCAGCCGCGGCGGCTCGCCGAGCAAACGCGCACGCAGGTAGACCTCGGCGAGGTTTTCGACCTCCACCGCCAGTGCGAGCGCGCATGCCAAATCGCGCTCGCAGGCGATCACGCCGTGATGCGCAAGGAGGCAAGCCTTGCGTCCGGCCAGTGCCGCCAGCGCGGCCTCCGACAGCGCCTGCGTGCCGAAAGTCGCGTACGGCGCGCAGCGGATGTCGGCGCCCCCGGCGACGGCAACCATATAGTGGAACGCCGGGATGCCCAAACCGTGGCAGGCGAGCGCGGTGGCCGCGGGCGAATGCGTGTGCACGATGGCGTTAAACTCCGGCCGCGTGCGCAGGATGTCGCGGTGGAAGCGCCATTCGCTGCTGGGTGCGCGCGTACCGGCCGTACCGGCGGGCAAATCCTCGCCAGCGGCCACCGTCAGCGGGATGAACACCAGGTCCTCCGGCACCAGCGCCTCGTAAGGCACGCCCGTTGGCGTGATCACCAGACCTTCGCGCGTGCCGCGCACGCAGCGCGCCGACACGTTGCCCGCCTTGTTGACGTTGATGCCGGTGGCGTTCATCGCGCGCGCGGTAGCGATCACCTGCGCGCGCAACGCAGGGCCGTCTTCGGGCAGATCGGTCATGACGCGCCCGCCCCTGTCGCCAGCCAGGAACTTGGGGCTGCCGCGCTGCAGTGTCTGCTGAACGATGCCTGCTGGACTGCGGCGAGCTCGGCCGGGCTGACCACGCCGTGCTCGGTGATAATGCCGGTGATTAGACGCGCCGGTGTAATGTCAAATGCCGGATTCGCTACCGGCGTGTGTGCCTCGGCGATCGCCACCGCCGCGCGGGTGCCCGCAGCGTCGCGGCCGTAGATAACGCGAACCTCGTCGCCGCTGCGCTCTTCGATCGCGATCGCCTCCGCCGCAATCGACCAGTCGATTGTCGGCGACGGCACCGCGGCATAGAACGGGATGCCGCAGTCGGCGGCGGCGGCCGCCTTCAGGTAGGTGCCGATCTTGTTGCAGACGTCGCCGGCGCGCGTGACGCGGTCGGCGCCAACGAGCACCACGTCGACATGACCGCCGCGCATCAGATGCCCGGCGGCGTTGTCCACGATCAGCGTGTGTGGCACGCCATGGGCAGCCAGCTCCCACGCCGTCAGCAACCCTTGATTGCGCGGGCGCGTTTCGCTGACCCAAACATGCACCGGCACGCCCGCATCATGCGCTTGATAAACAGCCGACAGCGCGGTGCCATAGTCGACGGTAGCAAGCCAGCCTGTGTTGCAGTGGGTCAGCACCTGCACCGGCCGCTGGGTACGTTCGTAGAGGGCGCCGAGCAGCCGCGCGCCGTGTTCGCCGAGCGCCCGGTTGATCGCGACGTCCTCCTCGGCGATACGCGCGGCCTCCTGCCACGCCACGGCCGCCCGCTGCGACGGCGGCAGCGGCGCAACGCGCGCGCGCAGGCGGTCCAGCGCCCAGCGCAGATTGACGGCGGTCGGTCGCGCGGCCGCCAGTTCGCGATAGGCGCCCGCAAGCGACTCGTCGCCCGCGTCTGCACGCAGCGCCAGCGCCAGCCCATAGGCGCCTGCCACGCCAATGAGCGGCGCGCCGCGCACGCGCATCGATCGAATGGCATCCACAACCGCCCGGTACGACTCGAGCTTGACGGTGACGAACTCGTACGGCAGCCGCGTCTGATCCACGATGCCGATGCGCGCGTCACCGTCAGACCACAAGGAGCGGTAGTGGCGCGCGCCGACTCGCATGGTCGCAATTGTAGTCAGCGAGCAGCGAGCGCTTACCGCGGCCGCCGCTTCTCGTGGCTTGCTTGGCAGGGCGCGCAACGTACCGCCATCGGCTGCACCTGCAGGCGCGCGCGTCCGACCGGCCCGCCGCAGTCGATGCAGATGCCATAAGTGCCCTCGGCGATGCGCGCCAGCGCGGCATCGATCTCAGCCAGTTCCGCCGTCGCGTGCGACAACTGCGCGATGTCCATCTGCCGCGCGGCCTCGGCGGCGGCATCGTCGTCGGTTTCCTCCGCGCGGCGCGGCAGGCCGGCCTCGGCCCGGCGCGCATCGCCTTCCTGGTGCAGCTGCGCCGCCACGGCCGCGGCCACGTCGGCCCGCAGCGCCCGCAGCCGCTCGCTGAACTGTTGCAGTTCAGGCGCACTCAGTTCTGCCCCACGCTCGTGCATCGCCCCATCTTTCATACCCTGCTGGCTAGATGATCGCGCCGGCGCGCGCTTGATGGCGGTCAAGCCAGCGGCGCCGTCCGGCGCGCGCCATCGCCTCGGGGTATTTTTGCAGCATGTTCGCCAAAGCGCACTACTTGCGGTCGGCGCTGCTGCCGCGTTCGCTCGCCGTCGTCGGCGCGACCGAAAAGCCGCAGGCGCTCGGCCGCCACGTGTTCGCCAACGTGCTGGCGGCTGGTTTCCATGGTCGCGTCTACGCGGTGAATCCGAAGTACGACGCGGTGGCCGGCCAGCCCTGCTATCCGTCGCTGGCGGCGTTGCCGGAGGCCCCGGACCTGGCGGTGATCGTGACGCCGGCGCGCACGGTGCCGGATCTGATCGACGATGCCGCGGCGCGCGGCGTGCGCGCCGTGCTGGTGCTGTCGGCCGGGTTCGCCGAAATCGGCGAGGAAGGCCGCCAACTGCAGCAGCGCGCGCTGGCGCGCGCACGCCTGCACGGCATCCGGCTGCTGGGGCCGAACTGTCTCGGCATCATGCG
>JANWUU010000265.1 GCA_025057735.1 Burkholderiaceae bacterium | reverse complement strand
GGCGGCCGTGATCCTGGAGGAGATCAACCGCAGCGGCGGCAACGCCGGCGCCTGCCACGGCCAGATGTACAACATGGGCACGCTGCTGCGCCATGGCAGCGAGGATCAGAAACGCCGTTTCCTGCCGAAGATCGCCCGCGGCGAATGGCGGCTGCAGTCGATGGGAGTGACCGAGCCGTCGGCCGGCACCGACACGACCCAGATCCAGACCACCGCGGTCAGAAAGGGCGACCGCTACGTCATCAACGGCCAGAAGGTGTGGATCTCGCGCGTGCAGCACAGCGACTGGATGATCCTGCTGGCGCGCACGACACCGCTGGCGGCGGTGAAGAAAAAGACCGACGGACTCTCGCTGTTCCTGGTGGATCTGCAGCGCGCGCGCGAGCGCGGCATGACCGTGCGGCCGATCGCCAACATGGTCAACCACGAGACGAACGAGCTGTTCTTCGACGATCTGGAGATCCCGGCCGAGAACCTGATCGGCGAGGAGGGGCGCGGCTTTCACTACATCCTGGACGGGCTGAACGCCGAGCGCACGCTGATCGCCGCCGAGTGCATCGGCGACGGTTACTGGTTCATCGACCGGGTGACGCGCTATGCGAGGCAGCGCGTCGTCTTCGGCCGTCCGATCGGGCAGAACCAGGGCGTGCAGTTCCCGATCGCCGAGGCCTTCATCGAGATCGAGGCGGCGAATCTGATGCGTTGGCGCGCCTGCGAGCGCTTCGACGCCGGGCAGCCGTGCGGCGCGCAGGCCAACATGGCCAAGTACCTGGCGGCCAAGGCGAGCTGGGAGGCGGCCAACGCCTGCCTGCAGTTCCACGGCGGCTACGGCTTCGCGCACGAATACGACGTCGAGCGCAAGTTCCGCGAGACGCGGCTTTACCAGGTGGCGCCGATCTCGACCAATCTCATCCTGTCGTACGTGGCCGAGCATCTGCTCGGACTGCCGCGTTCATTCTGAACCGATGCGGCCGCTCGAAGGCATCACGGTGGTGGCGCTGGAGCATGCGATCGCGGCGCCATTTTGCACGCGGCAGCTGGCGGATCTGGGCGCGCGCGTGATCAAGATCGAGCGGCCCGGGTCGGGCGACTTCGCGCGCGCCTACGATGCGCGCGTGCGCGGGCTCGCCTCGCATTTCGTCTGGACCAACCGCAGCAAGGAAAGCGTGACACTGGACCTGAAGCACGCGGCGGCGCCGGCGCTCCTCGAGCGGCTGCTGGCGCGCGCCGACGTGCTGGTGCAGAACCTTGCGCCGGGCGCAGCGGCGCGGCTGGGCCTGTCCTTCGAGGCCCTGCATGCGCGTCACCCGCGCCTGATCGTGTGCGACATCTCCGGCTACGGCGACGATCCGCAGCGCCCCGGCCCGTACCGCGACAAAAAAGCCTACGACCTGCTGATCCAGAGCGAATCGGGTTTCCTGTCGATCACCGGCAGCGCGGACGAACCCGCCAAGGCCGGCTGCTCGATCGCCGACATCGCCGCCGGCATGTACGCGTACAGCAACGTGCTGGCGGCGCTGATCGAACGCGGCCGCACCGGCAAAGGCCGGCGCATCGACGTCTCGATGCTGGAGGCGATGGCCGAGTGGATGGGCTATCCGCTTTACTACGCGTTCGACGGCGCGGCGCCGCCGCCGCGCACAGGAGCGGCGCACGCGACGATCTATCCGTACGGGCCGTTTCCGGCCGGCGACGGCCAGGTGGTGATGCTGGGGCTGCAGAACGAACGCGAATGGGAGGTCTTCTGCACGCGGGTCCTCGAGCAGCCGCAGTTGGCGACCGATCCGCGGTTTGCCTCCAACGCGGCGCGCAGCGAGGCGCGCGCCGCGCTGCGCGAGATCATCGTCGCCGCCTTTGCGCCGCTGACCGCCGCGCAGGTGGTGGCGCGGCTGGATGCCGCCGGCATCGCCAACGCGCGCGTCAACAGCATGCACGATCTGTGGCGGCACGCGCAGCTTGCGGCGCGCGGCCGCTGGGTGCAGGTCGAAACGCCGGCCGGACCGATTCCGGCGCTGCTGCCGCCCGGCGTGTCCGATCCCGATTTCGTGCGCATGGACCCGGTACCGGCGCTGGGCGAACACACCGAGGCGGTGCTCGCCGAGTTGGGCTTCTCGCGCGCGGAGATCGAACGGCTGCGCGCCGATGGCGCAATTTGACGTCGCTGCATTCGCCGTGCGCCACAATCCAATCGTTCGACCGGTAGGGAATGCAGATCGCCAGCTCAGGAGGACGTAGCACGTGACCGCATCCGATGCGACGGCACCCGGCGTGCGACTCGCCCGCTTCGCGGCCGAGCTGCGGCTGCAGGACATCCCGGAGGCGGTGCTCGCGCGGGCCGAGGATCTGCTGATCGACTGGTTCGGCTCCGCGCTTGCCGGCAAGGGCGCGCGGCCGGTGGAATCGATCGCGCGGTTCGCCGCCGCGATGGGTCCGGCCGAAGGCGCCAGCGAGATCCTGATCCATCGCCGCACGAGCAGCCCGCTCGCGGCGGCGACGGCCAATGCCGCCGCGTCGCATTTCGCCGAGCAGGACGACGTGCACAACGGCGCGGTGTTTCATCCGGCGGCGGTCGTGTTTCCGCCGGCGCTCGCCACCGCGCAGGCGCTCGGCGCGAGCGGCGCCGAACTGCTGGTGGCGGCGGTGGCCGGCTACGAGGTCGGCATCCGCGTCGGCGAATTCCTCGGCCGCTCGCACTACAAGGTGTTTCACACGACCGGCACCGCCGGCACGCTGGCCGCCGCTGCCGCAGTGGGCCGGCTGCTGCGACTGACCCCCGCGCAGATGGCGCACGCGTTCGGCTCGGCCGGGACGCAGGCCGCCGGCCTGTGGGAGTTTCTGCGCGAGGCGGCGGACTCCAAACAACTGCACACCGCGCATGCGGCTGCCGCGGGGCTGACCGCCGCGTATCTGGCCGCCGACGGCTTTACCGGCGCGCAGCGGATCTTGGAAGGCGCGCAGGGCATGGCCGCCGGCATGTCAAGCGATGCCGACGTCGCGCGCCTGACGGACCGGCTCGGCACGCGTTGGGCGCTGGCGGAGACCTCGTTCAAGTACCACGCCTCGTGCCGCCACACGCATCCGGCCGCCGATGCGCTGGCGCAACTGATGAAGACGCACGCGCTGTCGGCGCGCGAGATCGGCGCCATCACGGCGCTGGTGCACCAGGGGGCGCTTGACGTGCTCGGGCCGGTGGTCGAACCGCAGACCGTGCACCAGGCCAAGTTCTCGATCGGTACCGTGCTCGCGCTGATCGCGCTCCATGGCAAGGCCGGGCTCGCCGAGTTCGATGAACACTGGCGCGATCCGGCCGTCATCGCCATGCGCGGACGGGTGACGATGCAGCGCGACGCCGAGGTCGATGCCGCCTACCCGGCGCGCTGGATCGGCAAGGTGCGCGTCACCGCCACCGACGGCCGCACGCTGGAGGCGCGGGTGGACGAACCGAAAGGCGATCCGGGCAACCCGCTGACGCGCGAGGAGCTGGAGGCGAAGGCTGTGCAACTGGCCGTCTACCGCGGCGGCGCGAGCGCCGGCGAGATGAAGCGCATCATCGAGCGCGTGCGCGCGCTGCGCACGGCACGACGGGTCGAACGTTTCCTGCCCTGAGGTGCCACGTGCTGCCGCGCTCCTATTTGTTCGTCCCCGGCGACCGGCCCGAGCGCTTCGCGAAGGCGCTCGCATCCGGCGCCGACGCGGTGATCGTCGACCTGGAGGATGCGGTCGCGCCGGCTGCGAAGGAAGCGGCGCGCGCCGCGGTGGCGCAGTGGCTGGAGGCCGGCAACGGCCCGATCGTGCTGCGGATCAATGGCGCCGATACGGCGTGGTTCGCCGACGATCTGCAGCTCGCGTCGAGGGCCGGCGTGACGGCGGTGCTGCTGCCGAAAACGGAGAGCGCGGCGCAGCTCGCGCGCGTGCGCGCGGCCGCGCCGAACGCGGCGCTGCTGCCGCTGGTGGAAACGGCAGCCGGAATCGAGCGGCTGCGGGAGGTGGCGGGCGCAGCCGGCGTGCAGCGGCTGGCGTTCGGTTCGATCGATCTCGCGCTCGATCTGGGCGCGGCCGGCGACGGCGAAGAGCTGCTGCCGTATCGCGCGCAGTTGGTGCTCGTTTCCCGGCTGGCGGGTCTCGCCCCGCCGGTGGACGGCGTATGCACGGCAATCGACGACGCTGCGCGATTGGCCGCCGAGACACAGCGTGCACGCCGGTTCGGCTTCGGCGCCAAGCTGGCGATCCATCCGCGGCAAGTGCCGGTGATCAACGCGGCACTGGCGCCGAGCGCGGAGGAGGTCGCCTGGGCCGAGCGCGTGCTCGCCGCCGCCGACGCGGCGCAGGGCGCCGCGGTCGCGGTGGACGGCAAGATGGTCGATGCGCCGGTGTTGGCGCGGGCGCGGATGCTGCTGCGGCAGGCGGGGCGGGCCGGCGATTGAAACCGACGTGCTGCTTCGAGCTTGGACTGAACTTGTCCCCGTTTGATGGACGCCACGAACCGCTGCAAGCGTTGTCGACGGCTGGCGGGATTGTGCTTTGAACACGACGCTGGCCAGCGGTGGACACGCGGTGCTCGATCGTAGAGTCACCTCTGCCTATTCATTCGGCAGCGGAAGCGCTGTGCCCGCTGCTGCGCCGCTCGTCGGTCAGCAGCAAGCGGGTTGCGTCGAGGCGTGCGCGTTCCTACCGCACCTCGTTGCTGACGCGCGGCAGGCCGTCAGGGAGCACCAGTTCGGCAGCGAGTTGCGGGGCTGGGCCGGCTACGACCAGCACAGCCACGCTGCCCGTCCGCGAGGGACTCCGGTTGGGCTTTACCGCACCAGCAGCGTCGGTACGGCAAGCCGTTCGAGCGCGAGCGGGTCCAAGAGATGCTCCGGTGCGATTAGCAACGCGTCGCGCGTGACCGAAGCCGGTTCCGCGCGTGTCGCGTCGACCTGCGCGTGCGGCAGCGCTGAGCGAGCCGTCGCGCCCAGCACTGCCAACGCGTACGGAGTCGGCGCGACCAGCTCCACGCGGATCGGCGCCGGGCGCGCATCGCCGAGCGCGGTCGCGGCTAGTGCCGCCAATTGCAGCGCACGGCGGCCCGCGTCACTGTCGTCGACGCGAACGAGCACTCCGCGCGGTGGCTGAGCGCGGCCGATGCGCGGTGCCGGCAGTGCTGCCTGTTCAAGAAGCAACAGCTCGGCGTCGGCGAACGCCTCGCGGACGATGGCCGGCAGCCGGCCGCGCGCAATCTCGAGAGCGCAGTGCACGCCGTGACGGGCGGCTAGTTCGGCTACCTGCCGCCGCACGCGCTCGGCCTGCGCCCGCCATGCCCGCTCCACGTCAACGGGGTCGAACGGCGTCCACTCGGCCGCCGCGTGCGACAGCAGGCGCGTGAACCGAAGCGCCGCGGCCTGCAGCGCGACGGCGCTTTCGACGAGCAGCGCCGACACGCGCAGTTGCGCCACCTTGGCCAACCTCCTGCAGCGCGCGGTTGGCGCGCTCGCCGATCTCCGCGCCGATGCGTTCGACCTGCGCCGTGTACTCCTCGGACTCGAAGACCGCGGGTATCAGCGTTTGCAGGTCCTGGACAAGCCGCCGCATGTCCTCGCGCAGCTCGCTGCCGCGTCCGGGAGGTAGCCGCAGCGCCAGCGGCTGGTGCGGCCGCGCGAAGTTATTCACGTACGCCCAGTCGCCGCGCGGTTTCCGCGCGCCTGCTCGCTGCGCGCGGATCGCCCGCTGCGCGATGGCCCGCTTGCCGCTTCCGGGCGGACCCATCAGGTAGACGTGATAGCCGTCGTCCGGCATGGCGATGGCGAACCGCACCGCCTCCGTGGCGCGAGTCTGCCCGACGACTTCGTCGAGGTCGGCGAGTTCGGCCGTGGTCGCGAAGCCGAGCGTGGCCGGGTCGCAGCGGCGAGCGAGCTGGCCGGGGTTTAGGGTCCGGGCGGTCATCGGAGGAACAGCCTCATGGTCGCGACGTAGCAGGGGTTGAGGCCGACACGCAGGTTACCGGGGTCAGGGTCGCGCGCGCAGGCGCCGCGGTTGACGTCCATCAAGGCGGCCGAAGCATGCCACTTCTTCGCCGCCCGGGTTTACTCCGGATAGCGCAGAATCCACCAGGACAACTGGCATCGCCTGCAGGGGATGCCGGAGGTGGATGGATGCCGCGCTGTATGTCCGTGATTTCTTGCGCGATTGAGTCGAGCCGAACGTTTTAGTTTTGGAGCGATCGACCGCGGCCGGGACGGCCCGTGCCAACTAGGCGGCGATTGCTTCGATATGCGAGCGCGTCAGCATGGAACCAAACCCCGGTATCGAGGAACATGCGGCGCCCCGCCTGCTGAGATTCGGCAGCTAAGACGCTTCGAGAGCGAGGTGATCCTGCGCGCCCTGGAGCAGTCCGACGGCGATCGGCGCATCGCCGCGCAAAGGCTCGGCATCGGGCTGTCCAGCCTGTATCGCAAACTGGAGGAGCTCGGGATCCGCGATCGCGCGCGCGGGTGAGGGGATCGCTCGCACTTGATGCCAGCGGGCAGCGGCAATTGCAAAGAAGGCACTCGGCCGCGCAGCCTAGCCAACACGGGGGAACGTTTCCTTTCGGACCGCAGACGCGATACGGCAATCTTCGCGGTGGGGCGCGCGCCGCGCGCTTGTCGCATCCCTTCCGGAAGCTCGATGGACCGCTCTTCGCATCGCCGCCTGCCAGCCCTGCTCTTCGCCGCCGCGCTCGCTGCGAGCGCCTGTGGTGGCGGTGACACCGCTGCCACCACGCCGCCGCCGGCTGCCTCGCCTCCCGCGCCGTCGCCTTCGCCGCAGCCGTCACCGTCTCCGTCGCCCACGCCTGCGCCCGATACGCAACCGCCGACGGCTCCGACCAACCTCAACGCGACGGCAACCTCGGCTTTCACGATCGCACTGACGTGGCAAGCATCGACCGACAACGTCGGCGTCGTCGCGTACCGGGTCTTGCGGAACGGCGCACAGGTCGGCACGACAACGACCACCACGTACACCGACGGCGGTCTGGCGCCGGCAACCATGTACACCTACGCGGTCGCCGCGGTCGATGCGGCCGGCAACGTGTCGGCGAATTCCTCCTCGGCGCAGGCGACCACGCCAGCCGCGAGCGGCAACATCATCCCGGCCAACCCGAACAACTATCTGAGCCTGCTGCCAACGTTAAAACCCGGTGACACGCTGCTGCTCGCGCCGGGCAACTATGGCATCGACGCGAGCGGCAACGACACCGCGAGCGTGCCGGGGCTGCCGATCTTTAACCTGAACGGCACGGCCGCCGCGCCGATCACGATCACCGGTCCCGAAACGGGACCGAAGCCGGTTTTCTACGGCCGCGCCACGCACAACACGATTCGCTTGGCCAATGCCAGCTACATCGTGATCCGCAATCTGGAGGTCAACGGGCGCGATCGCGGCGGTTTCGGCGTCGCGGTGCAGGGCCTTGCGCACCACATCACGATCGAGGGGCTGCGGATCTACGGCGTGGGGGGCGAGCAGCAGATCGTCGGCATCTCGACCACCGGCTCACCGACGTGGAATTGGGTGATCCGCCGCAACGTGATCGAGAACGCCGGCACCGGAATGTATCTGGGCGACTCCAACGGCGGCAGCCCATTTGTCGCCGGCATCGTCGAGAACAACCTGATCGTCGATTCGATCGGCTACAACATGCAGATCAAACACCAGGTTCCTTGGAGCAACGTCCCTGCGGGCATGCCGACCGGCAAGACAAACACGATCATCCGCCACAACGTGTTCGTCAAACGCAGCAGTTACGTGTCGCCCGACGGCGCCCGGCCGAATCTGCTGGTCGGCGATCAGCCGGCCAGCGGTCCGGGGTCGTCCAACGGCTTCGAGATCTACGGCAACTTCTTCTATCAAAACCCGACCGAGGCGCTGTTTCAGGGCGAGGGCAACATCGCCTTTTACGCCAACGTGCTGGTCAACCACGCCGGCACCGCGATGCGCGTGCAGCGGCACAACGGGGTAGTGCGCGACGTGCGCATCTTTGGCAACACCATCGTCGCCCGTGATACCGGCATCGCCGTGAGCGGTGGCGCGAGCGGTTTCACGCAGCAGGTGCTCGGCAATGCCGTGTTCGCCGGCGCGCCGATCACCGTTAGCGGCAGCGCGGCGAGCGCTAGCGCCAACGTCACCGACAGCTACGCCAATGCCGCGGCGTATCTGAACAATCCGACCGGTGCGCCGGGCGCGCTCGATCTGTATCCGAAAGTCGGACAACTGCGCGGCACCGCGCTCGGCACGACGGGGCTCGCCGCGTTCACCGATTTCGATCGCGACTTCAACGGCGCGAGCCGTAACTGGACATTGCGCGGCGCCTATTCGGGCGAAGGAACCAATCCGGGCTGGCTGCCCAAGCTCGAGATCAAGCCGTAGTCGACCCGGTGCTCAGACGAGCGCATCCACCGCGCGCGCGCCAGGCGCGCCTGCGTGCGGGTAAGCGCCGCGCGCAGCCGGGCGGCCACCTCGTCGTCGAATCCGCGGCGGCCGTCGCAGGCGATCAGGTGTTCGCAGTAGGGCGCAAACCAGGCCGGGCGGTCGTCGAGCGC
>JANWUU010000264.1 GCA_025057735.1 Burkholderiaceae bacterium | reverse complement strand
CATGCCCGTCTGGCGCCGACGGTCCCGCCGCCGGACCTGGTGATCTGGCTGCAGGCGCAGCCGCACACCCTGCGCGAGCGCATCGCCCGCCGCGGCCACGTGGCCGAGGAAGGCATCGACGAGGGCTATCTGCGCGCGCTGGTCGAGGCCTATGCACGCTTCTTTTACCAGTACGACGGCGCGCCGGTGCTGGCGGTCAACACCGAGCACCTGAACCCGGCCGAGCGCGCAGCCGACTTCGACCTGCTGGTCGAGCGCATTGGCCGGATGCGCGGCCGGCGCGAGTTCTTTAATCTCGCGCCATGAGCGCCCAATCCTCGCCCGCTGCCGCCGCCCCGACACGCCGGCCGGTCACGTTGCCGCGGTTGCTCGAGATGCACCGGCAGCGCGAACCGATCGCGATGCTGACCTGCTACGACGCCAGCTTTGCCGCCCTGCTGGATGAGGTCGGCGTGGATACCGTGCTGGTCGGCGACTCGCTCGGCATGGTGGTGCAGGGTCACGCGACCACGCTGCCGGTGACGCTGGAACAGATGGCCTATCACACCGCCTGCGTGGCACGCGCGCTACGCCACGCCTGGCTGGTGGCCGACATGCCGTTCGCCAGTTATCAGGGCTCGCCGTTGGCCGCCTACGAGAATGCCGCCAAACTGATGGCCGCCGGCGCGCAGATGGTGAAGCTGGAGGGCGGTGCCTGGCTGGCGCCGACCGTGCGGCGGCTGACCACGCGCGGCATTCCGGTGTGCGCGCATCTGGGGCTGACGCCGCAGTCGGTGCATGCGCTGGGTGGCTACCGCGTGCAGGGACGTGGCGAGGAGGCCGCTGCGCAGCTTCAGCGCGATGCGCTCGCGCTGCAGGAGGCCGGCGCGACCATGCTGGTGCTGGAGATGGTGCCGGCGGCGCTCGCCGCCGCCGTCACCCAGGCACTGGCCATTCCGACCATCGGCATCGGCGCCGGCAATCAGACCTCCGGACAGGTGCTGGTACTGCACGACATGCTGGACGTCTACCCTGGCCGCCGGCCGCGCTTCGTGCGCAATTTCATGGCTGGGGCCGGTAGTATCCGCGCCGCCATCGAGGCGTACGTCGCGGCCGTCCGCGACCGCAGCTTCCCGGGACCGGAGCACAGTTACTGACTGAAGGCTCGCCACCGGGGCCCGGCCGCAGTCGGTTGCGCCTGCGGCCGGCGTCGGACGAGCCGCGCGCACTACAATCCGCGGCCATTTTTCGCCGCCGGCCGCCCACCTCCCACGGAGCCTTCGATGAAAGTCGTCCGCACGATCCAGGAATTGCGCGACCAGCTGCGCGGGCAACTGCGCGTCGCCTTCGTGCCGACCATGGGCAACCTGCACGACGCCCATCTGGCGCTGATGGCGATGGCGCACAAGCACGGTGACCCGGTGGTGGCCTCGATCTTCGTCAATCGCCTGCAGTTCGGCCCGAACGAGGACTTCGACAAGTATCCGCGCACGCTGCAGGAGGACATCGCCAAGCTGCAGGCGCAGAACAAGGTGTACGTGCTGTTCGCGCCGGAGGAGCGCGAGATGTACCCGGAGCCGCAGGAGTTCCGCGTCGCGCCGCCGTCGGAGCTGGGCGACATCCTGGAGGGCGAGTTCCGTCCCGGCTTCTTCGTCGGTGTCACGACCGTCGTGCTGAAGCTGTTCTCTTGCGTGCAGCCGCGCGTGGCGGTGTTCGGCAAAAAGGACTATCAGCAGCTGATGATCGTGCGCAACATGTGCCGGCAGTTCGCGCTGCCGACCGAGATCCTGCCGCACGAGACGGTGCGCGACGTCGACGGGCTGGCGCTGTCCTCGCGGAATCGTTACCTCAACGCCGAAGAGCGGCGCGAGGCGCCGCGCCTGTTCCGCGTGCTCAACGTCGTGCGCGACCGCCTGCGCGCCGGCAACCGCAACCTCAGCGGGCTGGAGGGCGACGCCATCGCCGAACTGTCCGCTGCCGGCTGGAAGGTGGACTACGTCTCGGTGCGCCGCCAGCGGGACCTGAAGGTACCCACCGCCGCCGAAGTCGAGGCCGGCGAGCCGCTGGTCGTGCTGGCCGCCGCCAAGCTGGGCACCACGCGGCTGATCGACAATGTGGAGATTTAGCCGGCCGCGCCGATCGCCTCGCGCTAAGCGATAATTCGGGCGCGCCACAGCGCCCCGGGCCGGGATGGCGGAACTGGTAGACGCACGGGACTCAAAATCCCGCGCTGGCAACAGCGTGAGAGTTCGACTCTCTCTCCCGGCACCACTGCTCACGATGCCGCGCAGCGCAGTACGGCTTTGCTGATCGGGCTGCGCCTGTGCCGTCAGCTCCGCGCTCGCCGGCTGCTATAGCAAGCCGCGTGCGGCCGCCCCAGCCAGCGTCAAGCCATAGTCGCTAGCGTTCCAACAGGGTCCGGCCCCGATCGCGCGCCGGTGGCGCCCGCTATCAGGCCGGCGGCAAATCGAACACCAGCACCTCGGCCGCCTGCCCGCGCGCCAGGATGACCACACCCTCGTCGGTCTGCAGCGCGTCGCCGGCGCCGAGCCGGTGCCCGTTGACATCGAGCGCACCCCGCGCCACGTGCACATAGGCGAGGCGGCCGGCGGCAAGCGTCAAGTGCGCGGACTCCGCGCCATCGAACAGCCCCGCGTACACGATCGCATCCTGGGCGAGGGTCAACGCACCGTCGCGCCCGTCGGCGGCTGCGATCGCGCGCAACCGTCCGCGCTTCTCCGCCGCCTCGAAGTGGCGCTGCGCATACGAGGGCGGCAGACCGCGCCGTGCCGGCTCAATCCAGATCTGCAGAAAATGCGTGGTGGTCGGCGCAGCGTTGTACTCGGCGTGCCGCACGCCGCTGCCAGCGCTCATTCGCTGCACGTCGCCCGGAACGATCACGGCGCTGTTGCCGAGCGAATCGCGGTGCGCGAGCGCCCCCGCCAGCACGTAGCTAATGATTTCCATGTCGCGGTGCCCGTGCATTGGAAACCCCGCGCCGGGCGCCACGCGATCCTCGTTGATTACGCGCAGCGGGCCGACACCCATATGACGCGGGTCGTAGTAATCGGCAAACGAGAAGCTATGCCAGCTGTCAAGCCAGCCATCGTGCGTATGGCCGCGCTCGTGCGCCCGTCGCAGCGCCTTCATCGCATCACCTCGAGCACGACTGTAGGCTTAACGGTGCGTGCCGGCCAGCGGCGCGCGTGCAACACACCGTTGCACCCACCGCAACAGCGTCGCCGCCTGCTAACCTTCGCGCCCCGCTGCAGCCTGGCCGGTCAAGCCAATGCGCGAATACACGCTCGACGACTTCGACTACGAACTGCCGCCGGATCTGATCGCACAGCAGCCGCTGCCGCAGCGCAGTGCCAGCCGCCTGCTGCACGTGCAGCCCGATCGGCTCACCGATCTGTCGATCGCCGATCTGCCCTCGCTGGTAGAGCCCGGCGAGGTATTGGTGTTTAACGACACGCAGGTCATCAAGGCACGCCTGCTCGGGGAAAAGGAGAGCGGCGGCCGCATTGAGGCGCTAATCGAGCGCGTGCTCGGCCCGCAGCGGGCGCTGGCGCTGCTGCGCGCCAGCCATGCGCCGCGGCCGGGGGCGCGGCTGCGCTTTGCGCGCGGATCCAACGCCGCCTCCGCCACGGTGGTCGCTCGCCACGAGGACCTGTTCGAGCTCGCATTCGACCGCCCGCTGCTGCCGCTGCTGGAGCAGATCGGACACGTGCCGCTGCCGCCCTATATCAAGCACGAGGACGACGCCGACGATGCGCAGCGCTACCAGACGGTGTATGCGCGTACCCCGGGCGCGGTGGCCGCGCCCACCGCCGGGTTGCACTTCGATGCGCCGTTGCTTGAGCGCTTGCGCGCGCGCGGCGCCGAGCTAGTGTTTCTGACACTGCACGTGGGCGCTGGCACGTTCCAACCGGTGCGGGTGCGCGATCCGAGCGCGCACACCATGCACGCGGAGTGGTACCGCATCGATCCGGCGGCGGCGGACGCGATCAACGCAGCGCGCGCCGCGGGCCGGCGCATCACCGCCATCGGCACCACCAGCGTACGCGCGTTGGAGACGGCGGCGCGCGACGGTCGCGTGCAGGCCGCCGAAGGCAATACGCGCTTGTTCATCCGGCCCGGCTTCCGTTTCCAGGTCGTGGACCGGATGGTGACCAATTTCCATCTACCGCGCTCCACGCTGCTGATGCTGGTGGCAGCCTTCGCCGGGCTGGAGCGCATCCGCAATGCCTATGCGCACGCGATTGCGCAGCGTTACCGCTTCTACAGCTACGGCGACGCGATGCTGCTGGAGCGTGCCACGTGAGCCTGATTTTTACGTTGCTCGCCACCGATGGGGCGGCGCGCCGCGGCCGCCTGCAGCTGCGGCGCGGGGTGGTCGACACGCCAGCGTTCATGCCGGTGGGCACCTACGGCACGGTCAAGGCCATGCCGCCGCGCGATCTGCAGGCGCTTGGCGCGCAAATCGTGCTCGGCAACACGTTTCATCTCTGGCTGCGGCCCGGCCTGTCCGTGATCGCGGCACACGGTAGCCTGCACCGTTTCATGGGCTGGCCTGGACCCATTCTGACCGATTCCGGGGGCTTCCAGGTGTTCTCGCTGGGACCGCTGCGCAAGATCTCAGAGGAAGGCGTGCGCTTTTCCTCCCCGGTCAACGGCGACCGGCTGTTGCTGACGGCGGAGGAGTCAATGCGCATCCAGCACGTCCTGGATGCCGACATCGCGATGGCTTTCGACGAATGCACGCCATACGAACGGGATGGCCGGCCAGTGACCGAAAGCGAGGCGGCAGCCTCGATGCGGCTGTCGATGCGCTGGGCGCGCCGCTCGCGGCAGGCGTTCGACCGCTTGCAGAATCCGAACGCGCTGTTCGGCATCGTGCAGGGCGGCATGTTCGAGCGGCTGCGCGCGGAGTCGATCGCCGCGCTAGTCGACATCGGCTTCCACGGCTATGCGATCGGCGGCCTGTCGGTGGGCGAGCCGAAGGAGGAGATGCGGCGCGTGCTCGCCTTCACCGCGCCGCGGCTGCCGGCGCAGGCGCCGCGCTACCTGATGGGAGTGGGCACGCCGGAAGACTTGCTGGAGGGCATCGCCGCCGGCATCGATCTGTTCGACTGCGTGCTGCCGACACGCAATGCGCGCAACGGCCATCTTTTTACGCGCCGCGGCGACATCCGCATCCGCAACGCGCGGTACAGGGAGGACACCGCCCCGCTCGACCCTGACTGCGGCTGCTATACCTGCACCCATTTCTCGCGCGCCTACCTGCATCACCTGCAGCGCGTCAACGAGATCCTCGGCGCGCAGCTCAACACCCTGCACAACCTGCACTACTACCTGGAGCTGATGCGCCAGGCGCGCGCCGCCATCGAGGCCGGCCGCTTTGCCGCCTTCGCCGCCGCCGTGCGGCAGCAGCGGCAGGGGGGCCTCGATGCCGCCTACGGAGCCTCCGAATGACCTGCTGCGCGGCGCGCTCGCGGGGTCGCGTGCGCGCGCGCTTTGCCGATCTCCGAGCGATGCCGCGTCGCTCGCTGGGCGGCGCCTTGCGGCTTCCACGCGGCGCGCGACGGCTCTTCAGAGGTTGCCTACCCGACGCTCAGCACGACGTTACCGACGGCGCGGCCCTGTTCGACGATCTCGTGCGCCTCCGCAATACGCGCCAGCGGCAGCCGCACCGCG